>CANGCW010000005.1 GCA_947452525.1 Actinomycetota bacterium | reverse complement strand
GAAAGGCGCATTACTTTGATTGCATGGTGTGCTTCATCGCCATCAACCGTAAAGGTTCCAGCATCAGGCAGCGAAGGAACGAAGAATAGGGAGAGCATTAACGGTGGAACGCTCCGCGAACCTTTGAGAAGAATCCATGTTCTGAATCTCTATCGCTCCGACTGTGAACTCGCACTGTCGAACCACTTTCGCCGCGAATCTCTGCCAACTTTGCAAGCAACTCTTCCTCTTCTTTACGGAGCTTGTGAGGTGTTGCAATATTGATGTGAACCAGGAGATCGCCCCGTCCCCCACCACGAAGGCGTGTCATCCCAAGATCCTTCAGGGTCACTACCTCGCCAGAGTTAACGCCAGCTTTAATCTCAACGCTCTTCACGCCATCAAGGGTTGGCACTTCGACAGTGGCGCCGAGAGCAGCGGAAGTCATTGGGATATCAATGAAGAGATGAAGGGTGTTTCCTTCGCGATGAAGGGTGTCGTGTGGAATCTCAACGATCTCGACGAAGAGATCTCCAGCTGGTCCACCACCTGCACCAACTTCGCCCTGACCACTGAGTTGAATGCGATTGCCTGTCTCAACGCCTGCCGGCACCTTAACGTTGATTGTCTTGCGAGCGCGTACGCGTCCATCACCGGAACATTCGCGGCATGGATCTTTAATAACTGTTCCGTAACCACTGCAGGTGCCGCATGGTCGTGATGTCATCATCTGACCTAGGAAGGAGCGGGTTACATGTTGAACCTCGCCGCGACCCTTACAAATGTCGCACGTCGTCGGACGAACGCCATCGCGACAGCCAGATCCCGTGCACTGACCGCAGAGGATTGCGGTCTCAACCGTGACGTCGCGCTCTGTTCCAAAGCATGCCTCTTCTAGTGAGACTTCAATTCCAATAAGGGCATCTTGTCCCTGACGCATACGAGGACGTGGACCGCGAGATCCGCCTCCACCGAAGAAGGCATCCATGATGTCACCGAAACCAAAGTTCTGCGCGCCACCACCCTGCGAGAGCGGATCGCCACCGAGGTCATAGGTCTGACGCTTCTGAGGATCGCTCAACACTTCATAGGCTGTTGTAACGCTCTTAAACTCTTCTTGCGCCTTGGGATCTGGGTTTACATCTGGATGAAGGGTGCGCGCTAATTTGCGATACGCCTTCTTAATGTCATCAAATGATGCATCCCTATCAACCCCAAGGGCCGCATAATGATCTGCCACTACTCTGCCTCCGAGAGAAAATGTCCGATGTACCGTGCGACGGAGCTAACTGCGCCCATCGATGATGCGTAATCCATACGCCTTGGGCCAAGGATACCCAATGCTCCCGTAGGGGCCTCACCATCTACCCCATACTTCATTGTGACGAGCGAGGTCTGCTTCAGTGACTTCTCGCTCTGCTCTTCACCGATCTTGACTGTGACATCTCCCTCGGCATCGCTGAGAAGGCGGAGCAATACAACTTGCTCCTCCAACGCCTCGAGAATGGGGTGGATCGACGATGAGAACTCATGGCTATGAAGAGCTAGATTCGCAGTGCCAGCAAGGACGACTCTCTCCTCGGCCCGTTCCACAGCCATCTCTGCCAATATCGCCGTGATGATCTGAATGGCTGCTCGCTCATTGCCTGAGTAAGAGAGTGAAAGGTTCTCAATTCGCTCCGCGACCGCTGCAAGTGAAGCGCCTTGGAGTGCGTTATTGAGCGCCTGATGGAGTGAGGCTAGAAATCCCTCGGTGACATCAAAAGGAAGTTCGATGGACCGTTGTTCAATTCGTGCAGTGTCCGTAATCAGAATCATCATTAGACGAGAAGGCTGAATATTAACCAACTCGATATGGCGAACTTTTGATCGCGAGATTGATGGGTACTGGACGACTGCTACCTGTTTCGTGACCTGCGCCAAGAGTCGCACCGTACGAGTCACGACATCATCTACGGATGTGGCACCATCAAGAAAAGTTTCGATTGCTCGTCGCTCTGCTGCGGAGAGCGGCTTAACATTTGCCAACTTATCAACGAAGAGGCGGTAACCCTTATCGGTTGGAATGCGGCCGGCAGATGTGTGTGGAGCAGTAATGAAGCCCGCTTCTTCCAGGACTGCCATCTCATTACGAATAGTGGCTGGTGAGACATCGAGATTGGAACGCGCGGCAAGCACCTTTGAACCGATCGGCTCCTCAGTCGAGATGTACTCCTCGACGATAGCGCGCAGAATCTCTAGTTGGCGTTCTTGCATAGTCGTATAAAGGTACTACAGGCCGTTATCGGGCTCATCTAGGTTTATGGTGAGGTCTCGAACAATGGCATCGGCAATCAAGCGTCCTTCACGGGTCAAGGTGAGAAGGCCTGAATCCCATGCTGATCCATCGATACAACCACGTTCGCGATACCCATTGAGTACTGCAATCTGGCGTCCAGTGAAATCTTCGATTTTAAGCCCACCTGGAATGCGAATCTGAAGAAGAATCTTCTCCAGATCTTTCTCGACATCAGTGAGAATTTCAAAGCCCATCTCTGGACTGGTTCCGGCTTCCATCCGTTCGCGGTAGGCGTTGGGGTGTTTCACATTCCACCAGCGGCGACCATTGATATGTGAGTGCGCACCAGGGCCAGCGCCCCACCAATTCGCACCTTCCCAATAAGCAATGTTGTGTCGAGCTGCCGAGCCTGGCTTAGACCAGTTGCTCAACTCATACCATGTAAGCCCAGCCGCGCTAAAAGCGGTATCAGCCATTAAGTATTTCTCCGCCATCAAATCATCATCAGGAGAGTTGATCTCTCCACGCTTTATCGCTGCCGCCAATTTTGTGCCGGTTTCAACAATCAATGCGTAAGCTGAGATATGAGTGATTGGCATTGCGAGTGCGGCACTAATGCTGGCCTGCCAATCTTCGATTGACTCCCCTGGCGTGCCATAAATCAGATCAACACTGATTTCTTTGAAGCCAACTTCACGCGCAAGTTCTACGCTCTTTGCAACATTCTCCGGATTATGCGTTCTATCCAGTGTTGCCAATACATGAGGTACCGCTGATTGCATTCCGAAGGAGAGTCGATTGATCCCTGCGGCGAGAAAACCTTCTAGCTTCTCGCGGGATATGGAATCCGGATTAGCCTCGAGAGTTATCTCGCAATCGAGATTTAAACCAAAGTTCTCACGGAGAAAGGTAATGACGCGTCCAAGATCCGATGGACTCATAAGGCTTGGGGTGCCCCCACCAAAGAAGATGGTTGGAATCGTTGCGGCACCAGCAGTTGCTCGTGCCATCTTCAGCTCCTGTAGGAGCAGATCGATATAGGAAGTTGAGACTTCTTGAAGTGAACTTTCGATCTTGAGTTCGGCAGGCGTATAAGTATTGAAGTCGCAGTATCCGCAACGTTTTACGCAGTACGGAATATGGATGTAGAACGAGAGTTCGTTCGTCGCCATCACTTACTTCTTTGCTTTAGCTTTCTCTGGGTCAGCATCCGTTGTCAGCGCAGCAATGAATGCCTCTTGAGGAACTTCAACGCGGCCAACCATCTTCATGCGCTTCTTACCCTCTTTCTGCTTCTCGAGGAGTTTGCGCTTACGGGAGATATCTCCGCCGTAACACTTTGCAAGAACATCTTTGCGGATAGCGCGGATATTCTCACGAGCGATGATTTTGCCGCCAATCGCTGCCTGAATAGGAATCTCAAATTGCTGACGCGGGATCAACTCGCGAAGCTTGGAGGTCATCATCAATCCGTAGGCATATGCCTTCTCGCGGTGAACGATGGCGCTAAATGCATCCACCTTCTCACTCTGCAAAAGAATATCTACCTTTACGAGGTCTCCTTCTTCTTCGCCCACTGGCTCGTAATCAAGGGATGCATAGCCACGGGTGCGAGACTTCAATTGATCAAAGAAGTCGAAGACAATTTCAGCAAGTGGCACGTGATAGCGAATCTCTACCCGATCCTCAGAGAGGTAATCCATGCCAAGCAGAACGCCGCGACGCTGCTGACAGAGTTCCATGATTGTTCCGATGAACTCTGAAGGAGCCAAGACTGTTGCGCGAACGATTGGCTCGCGTACGGCGCCAATCTTGCCATCTGGGTATTCGCTCGGATTTGTAACAGTGAGCTCTTTACCATCATCAGTTGTGACCTGATAGACCACGTTTGGCGCTGTTGAGATGAGAGTTAATCCTGCTTCACGCTCGAGGCGCTCGCGGACAATCTCCATATGCAGAAGACCAAGGAAGCCACAACGGAAACCGAAGCCAAGTGCTGCTGAGCTCTCTGGCTCGAAGACGAGAGCGGCATCGTTCAATTGCAACTTATCAAGGGCTTCACGGAGCATTGGATATTCCGCACCATCAAGTGGGAAGAGTCCCGAGAAGACCATTGGCTTAGGATCTTTATATCCAGCAAGTGGTGTTGTCGCAGGCTTCTGGTAATTGGTAATCGTGTCACCTACGCGAGATTGGCGAACATCCTTCACGCCGGTGATGAGGTAACCCACCTCTCCCACTCCGAGGCCCTTACTTGGAAGTGGCTCTGGTGAGATTACGCCGACCTCGAGCATCTCGTGGCGAACGCCCGTTGAGATCATCTGAATTTGATCGCGTGTGCTGAGGTGTCCATCAACGACGCGAACGTATGTAACGACGCCGCGGTACGAGTCGTAGACAGAGTCAAAGATAAGTGCGCGCGCAGGAGCGTTTGGATCTCCAACCGGTGCAGGAATCTGCTTCACAATCTCATCGAGAAGCTCTTTCACGCCTTCACCTGTCTTGCCTGAGACACGGAAACAATCCTCAGGCTGACAGCCGATTAACTTTGCAAGCTCTGCTGCAAACTTCTCTGGCTGTGCGTTAGGTAGATCAATCTTGTTTAGAACAGGAATGATGGTGAGGTTGTTCTCCATCGCGAGATAGAGGTTTGCAAGTGTCTGGGCCTCAATACCTTGTGCGCAATCCACCAAGAGGATTGCACCTTCGCATGCTGCGAGAGAGCGTGAAACTTCGTATGTGAAATCGACGTGGCCTGGTGTATCAATCATGTTGAGGATGTAATCCTGGCCATCGATACTTGATTGCCAAGGGAGGCGAACGGCCTGAGATTTAATGGTGATGCCGCGCTCGCGTTCGATATCCATGCGGTCGAGATACTGTGCACGCATATTGCGCTGGTCTACGACTTCAGTGATTCCGAGCATGCGATCAGCCAGTGTTGATTTGCCGTGATCGATATGCGCAATGATGCAGAAGTTACGAATCTGCGCGGGGTTGGTGCTTGCAGGTTGTGGAGCCTTGGAAATTGGAATTGCAGGCATCTCTTATATCAACCTTGCTGGTAAACGCTCCGTGAGGAGAGTGAAATTATTTAGCAGCGGCTTTGTTGGCAGCCTTTGCCATGGATGACTTCTTGTTAGCAGCAGCGTTTGAGTGAATAACGCCCTTGCTTACTGCAACGTCAAGTGACTTTGATGCAGATACGAGTTCAGCCTGGATTGCCTTGGTGTCGCCAGATGCAACAGCGTCCTTGAAGCGGCGAACAGCGGTCTTGATCGATGAGCGAACAGACTTGTTACGTGCCTGAGCCTTCTCATTGGTCTTAATACGCTTGATCTGCGACTTGATATTTGCCACTTCGGAATACCTGTTTCTATTCTGTTTCAACTGCGAACGAGGGCAAAGGCTACCAGCACCTCACCCCGCTGCCCAAACTGAGGTTTACCGCCTAGAGCGGGCGATCCGGAGAACGGCTCGCTCGAGGGCGAAGACGGGGTCGGCCTCTGCTCCCTTGATGGCCGCATCTGCCTCGGCGAGGGTGATGACCGCCGCCGAGAGGGTCGCTGGGGTCCAGCCATTGAGTTGGCGGCGCGCCTTATCTATCTGCCACGGGGCGACGCCGATGGAGCCCGCGACCTCGAAGGATTTCGCCCCACGAGCAAGCCCTGAGACCTTTGCGAGGGTGCGGATCGAGCTCGCGAGAGCACTTGTGATGAGAACCGGGTCTGTACCCGAGGCGAGCGCCTGTCGAAGCGTGATGAGGGCCTTATCGGTCTGCCCATCCAGAGTCGCATCTGCGACATCGAAACCAGTTGTCTCAACTCTTCCCTGATGGAAGGAGGCGATGACCTCCGCATCAATGGTCTTTCCAACTACGACATCAGATGCAAGTTGCGAACAGGCGCTACTCAATTCGCGCATGTCGCTCCCGAGCGCATCGACTAGCGCTTGAATCGCATCGGGAGTTACTTTACGACCCAGGCGTAGAAACTCTTGATGGACGAATTCGAGTTTCTCGCCATCCTTTTTGATCGTCTCAACATTGATGATTGTTGCCTTCAGCTTCTTTACGCGATCAAGGAGAGCTTTGCCCTTTACTCCGCCCTTATGCCAGAAGACAAGATGGGTTGTCTCATCGGGGCTCTCAAGAAATGTTGTGAGCTCGCTCTGCAGTTCGACGGTGAGGTCCTGCATCTCGCGGAGAACAACAACTCGCTCATCGCCGAAGAGTGATGGAGATAGAGCCTCAGTAATCTCACCAGAATCTATCGAGGAGCAATCTAGCGTTGTAACAGATGCTCCTGGTGCACGTTCAATCGCATGCGAGATTGCACGGTCGGCTAGGACCGCCTCCCCGCCCACGATGAGTGTGATTGCCATGCCCTTAATCTATCTCAACCTACTTCCACGCGATGCTCCACCAGTGCGACTTTAAGGAGCGTTCATGCAGTTGCGCATCGATGGCTATGGCGCCATCGAAATCTGTTCTGAAGGTTCGAATGTGGCGCTGAGAAAGCGCCTTAATCAATACGGGTGAGGGATGGCCATACATATTTCCTCTGCCGACGCTGATGAGCGCAATTCTTGGCACAAGTGCATCCAGAAGCGGAAGGTACTGATTTCGCGAACCGTGATGTGAGACCTTCAGGATATCGACGCGCTTCACTCTGCCTGATTGCAGAATCGCTGCTTGTTCCTCGGGCTCACTATCTCCACCTGCGAAGATTGATAACGCACCTTGATGTATGGTGAGCGCGACGCTCGAATTGTTGATGGAGCTGCCATTTACTAATGAGGAAGTGGGAACTCCTCCGGATAGCACTTCAATATCCACTCCCGCGACCCGATACGACTCCCCTGTCTCAACGCTTCGCATCGGAATGCCAGATGTTAACGAGAGAACCTGACTGAACTCCGATAGTGGTTCATGGAAGTGCGATGTCCAGATCATCCCGACTCGTCTTCCTTTGAGGGCTCTTGCTAAACCGGTGACATGGTCTGCATGAAAATGAGTGAGTACAAGAAGTGGAATCCGGTTGATGTGAAGTGCCTTGAGACAACTATCCATTGCCTCAGGATCCGGGCCAACATCGATGACGATCGCTGAGCGCTCTTCTGCTCGAATAACCAGACCATCTCCCTGTCCTACATCGCAGTTCACAACCCGCCAATTTCCTCCGGGCCACGCGCTATGTGGGAGTAAAAGAGCCCCAATAGCGCTTATTGCCATAAGGCCGACGATTATCCAACGCTTCTTGAAGATGAGATAAATAAAGAGGAGCGGTATGGCAGCACCCAGAAGTGATCGAGGAAGATAGAGCGCGGATGGAGACGATCCGATGTGCGCTACCTCAGTGATCCACCAGGCAAAGGGTTCTGCCGCGCCAAAGAGCGCCCCGGCAACTGTTGGGGCGAAGGGGGAAATTAGTGCAGAGATAAGGCCCAGAATTGTTATTGGCGTAACTGCGAGGGAAGCCGCAATATTGGCTGGAAGTGTGGTCCAACTTAGTTGGCCTGAGAGCAGAACGATGATCGGTGCGCAGGCGATAGTCGCAGCCAGAGGAATGGCGATTAACTCGGGGACCTTCTTTTCCAACCGTTTAGCAAAGAGAATGATTCCAGCGGTTGCCGCAACTGAGAGCGCGAAGCCAAAGGATTGGGCTTGAAACGGATTGAGGATTAACAGGATAGCTACAGCGAGGGCTAAGGAATTGAGAGAGTGCGATTGTGAGCCGCGAATCTGCGAAAGTAGAAGTGTTCCCGTCATGACAGATGCTCGAAGAACCGATGGTGATGGTCCAACCAGAATAAGAAAAGCGAGGAGGCAGAGCGCTAAAACAACATGGCGCAGCAAGTAGCGGCGAGGCATAAGTCTGCGAAGGAGCGCGAGCGTCACCATCGCGATAATTGCAAAGTTCTCCCCGCTAACAGCTGTGAGATGAGTAAGCCCTGACTTCTGCATTGATTTTACAAACTCATCACTCTGCAGTGAGGTATCCCCAAGAACCATTCCAGGAATCAGAGCGCTCGACTCGTTTCGATCTACTTTCGCGATGTGAAGGAAGGAGATTCGAAAAGAGTGAGCAATTCGCTGGGCGAGGTTTGCAGCTCTCAGTTGGTGGATTGAAGGTGAAATAACGAGAGCGCCCAGGGAACGGTCCCGCGAAGGGATCACTCGCCCCCTCCCCAGTATCAACTCCGAAGGTATGCCCTCGTACTCATGGCTGACAATGACTCGGATGGGGATGTGAAGCGAGACGGTACCTAGGCGATTGAGCGTTGCTGAGGCAGTGAACTGTTGTGAGGAGAGATAAGAACCTCTCACCTTCTGCTTAATTGGTGTGAAAGAGCTATTAAGCGTCGCTTCGAAGGCAACCTCTTTGGGCATACCGATAGGAAGCTGATGAATCTCATGAACGCGCAATGCAAAGAGTGAGAGACCAATGAGAAGAAAGATGAGCGCCCAGCGAAATCGTTTCACTAGAGCGATTGGCGCCAGGAGAAGCCCCCAGACTCCGATCGATCCACCAAGTAACACGCCTAGCCATAGCGCGATTGCTATGAGAAGAAGTGGAGAGCGCGGTTCAGAGTCGGAGCTGTTGGGCGATAGCGTCAAAACGTTTCCTGCCAAATCCCGGGACGCTTGCCACTTGATCGATGGCGGTAAATGGCCCATGCGCTTTTCGGTAGGCGAGAATCTTCTGAGCCATCACCGGACCTATCCCCAACAACTGCTGTAATTGGGCTTCCGTCGCGGAGTTGATGTGAACAATCACTGTCGAACTCTTACCGACGACTTTTGTTGCACTCTTTCCACCACTCGATATGCGCACGGCAGCCGGAGCGCCAACGACTATCTGCTCGCCATCCACGAGTAGGTGCGCCAGATTGATATCTGCCATAGACACTCCTCGGAGCGCACCGCCCGCTCGCTTGATGGCATCAATAGCTCGAGAGTCGACGGGCAATTTATAAACTCCCGGGTGAACGACCTTCCCCGCAACATCTACGACAATTATCGGCGCAGGTGTCTGGCTCTTTACGATGATTGGTGGGGCAATAGGAGCTGGATCAGCATGGCTACGGGGGAAGAACGAGAATGCTCCCGCAATTGCAACAACAGAGATCGCAACGAGGCTAAGAAATCTACGTTGGGTTTGGGTTACATCCGAGAAAGTAAACATCCCCACAGATTATGAAAATCTGCAGGGATGCTCTCCAATTTTTCTTACGGTGTGGATTAAATAACGATGTTGACCAACTTTGGAGCGACAACAATCTTCTTCTTAATCTCTGCACCCGCAATACCGGCAATAATCTCTGCATTTGCAAGTGCCATCGCTTCCAGATCACCATTTGAGATTGAAGGTGAAACCTCCACGCGCGCCTTGATTTTTCCGTTTACTTGGAAGATCGCGGTCACTGCATCAGCTTCGAGAAGCGCTGGATCAACAGTTGGCCAACCAGCAAGTGCAACCGCTGGCTTATGGCCAAGAAGTGACCACATCTCCTCCGCTGTAAACGGAGCAACTAATGAAAGTGCGATAGCGATCGCCTCTGCAGCTTCGCGTACAGCAGGATCTGCTGGACCACAACCGCTATCAATCGCCTTACGAGTTCCATTGACCAACTCCATGACGCGAGCAATCGCGACGTTGAAGCGGAAGGTCTCTACAGCGAGTGAGATATCAGCAATCGCCTTATGTGTGATTTTGCGAAGGCCGACATCACCTGTCGTGAAATCAACTCCCACAGCGCTCGTTACATCTCCGGCAATACGCCAAGCGCGGTTCAAGAACTTGAGAGAACCCGATGGCGATACATCTGCCCAGTCAATGTCATCCTCGGGTGGACCTGCGAAAACCAGCGAGATGCGAATCGCATCCACACCATGCGTGTCCAGCTGCTCGGAGAGGCGGACAAGATTTCCGCGCGACTTCGACATCGCAGAGCCATCCATCAAGACCATGCCCTGATTGAGAAGGCGTGTGAACGGCTCGGTAAAGGAGACCATGCCAATGTCGTGAAGGACCTTGGTAAAGAAGCGCGAATAGAGCAGGTGAAGGATTGCGTGCGTTACGCCTCCGACATATTGGTCGACCGGCAACCACTCCTCCACTAACTGCTTATCGAATGCAGCTGTTGAAAGATCTGGGTTGGTGTAGCGCAAGAAGTACCACGATGAATCGACGAAGGTATCCATAGTGTCCGCATCGCGCTTTGCGGGTGCCCCACACTGTGGGCACGCAACGTTTACCCACTCTTCTGCTGCGCCAAGAGGCGAACTTCCCTTTGGCTTGAGGTCAAGACCCTGTGAATCAGGCAGCTCGACCGGAAGTTGTTCCTGTGGAACAGGAACTTCTCCGCACTTCTCACAATGAATAATTGGGATTGGTGTTCCCCAGAAACGCTGACGCGAGATCAACCAGTCGCGGAGACGGTAATTCTTCGCTGGTTTTCCAAGCTTCTTCTCTGCAAGTTCAGCAGTGATCTTCGCAATCGCCTCTGCTTTGTTAAGTCCATTGAGTGGACCAGAGTTAATCATCTTGCCATCGCCGGTTGTGGCGATGAATGTGGTCGATGGGTCTTCACCCTCGCAATCAACAACGGTGCGGACGGGTAGGCCCATCGCCTTTGCAAACTGCATATCTCGATCATCATGAGCGGGCACAGCCATGATTGCGCCGGTACCGTAATCGGCGAGGACGTAATCACTCGCCCAGATAGGCAACTTCTCGCCGTTCACTGGGTTGATTGCATAGCGATTAAGGAATACACCCGTCTTTGGACGATCGGTTGCGAGGCGATCGATATCGCTCTCCTTTTTTACGCCCTCAAGATAAGTTTTGAACTCCGCTTCGGAAGTTGTTCCTGCTGCGAGTTCGCTCGCCAAATCAGAATCTGCTGCAACGACCATAAAGGTTGCGCCATGCAACGTATCCGGACGCGTTGTGTAAACCGTGACTGGCGCTTCGCGACCTTCGATGAGGAACTGAACCTCGGCACCAATAGAGCGACCAATCCAGTTCCGCTGCATCAAGAGAACCTTCTCAGGCCACTTGCCTTCGAGCTGCTCCATATCGTCGAGCAGACGATCGGCGTAATCAGTGATCTTGAAGTACCACTGGTACAACTTCTTCTTTGTTACAGCGGTATCGCAACGTTCACAAAGTCCGGCCACGACTTGCTCGTTTGCAAGCACTGTCTGACAACTTGGGCACCAGTTCACTGCAGAGTTCTTGCGGTAAGCAAGACCCTTCTTGTAAAGCTCTAGGAAGAGCCACTGATTCCACTTGTAATACTCCGGGTCGCTGGTATGGAGAACGCGATCCCAGTCGAAAGAACATGCATATCGACGCATCGATGCCTTCTGCACTGCGATGTTCTCGTAAGTCCACTCCTTCGGAGATGAACCGCGCTTAATAGCAGCGTTCTCAGCCGGAAGTCCGAATGAGTCCCACCCGATTGGGTGCATGACGTTGAAACCCTTTTGAATCCAGTAACGCGAGATGACATCGCCCATCGCATACGCCTCTGCGTGACCCATGTGAAGGTCACCTGACGGATACGGGAACATGTCGAGGACATACTTTTTAGGGCGTGGGTCATCAGCCCGACCTGAACGAAATGGTGCAATCTCATCCCAGATTGGCAACCACTTAGCTTCTACTCCGTGAACGTCATACGCCTCATGCATGGGCTAATTCTCCCACGAGGTTTGAGTCAACTCTTCACTCACATCCCAGAGGTTGGCGCCTAGTTGTTGGCGATAGGAGGCTGCATTTCCGTGTGTGTATTCAGGTGAACCCCGTAATCCAGCAAATTTCTTCGGTCCGATGAAGGAAGCGCCCTTTACATCAGGAGCCGTTGCAGCGAAGAGGATCGGCAGAGCGCCCTCATCCGCAGATTGAGCAAGGACCGACCCGACCGCGTTGACTAGTTTTCCGCTTCCAAAGAGATTGGTCTGTGCCCATCCAGGGTGGACGGAAATCGATGTAAAACTCTCCTTACCCAGCAGGCGGCGGCGTTCCAGTTGATTAACAAAGACGAGATCGGCCAACTTCGATGCACCATAGGCGAGCCAAGGTGAATAGCTTCCGATTCCGAGTGCCCTATTTTTGATCTCTTCTTTACTGCCTTTTCCGAATGAACCGATTCGATGGGCAAGACTTGAGACGGTGATAAGTCGGCCATTGATTTGATTACGCATCAAACCTGCCAATGCAAAGTGACCGAGATAGTTTGTTGCCATCTGCATCTCAAAACCATCGACACTCTTCGCAAACGGAGTCGCCATAATTCCAGCGTTTAAGATTAAGCCATCAAACTTTTGACCTTCAAGGTTCTTAGCAATGTGGCGGACGCTTGAAAGATCAGAGACATCAAGTTCAATCCAGCGAGCAGCGCCGCTCTCGTTGATTGCCCGCTCCCCCTTTTCAGCGGAGCGAACAGTAAGCGTGACATCCCCGCCATGGCGAACAAGTTGCTTCGCGGTAGCCAATCCAAGGCCGCTGTTGCCTCCCGTTATGAGGTAACGCTTGCCTTGCAGGTTAGGAATATCTGATGCTGACCAGTTCATGGCCCTATGTTATGTGCGAATGAGATTTAGAGTGTAAAACTTAAGTGGAGCTGAGGGGATTTGAACCCCTGACCCCCTGCATGCCATGCAGGTGCGCTACCAGCTGCGCCACAGCCCCGTCTTGGTACTAGGTAAACCTACCTGCTCTGAACCATCATCACCAAAAACCGGCTCCGGGATAGATCCCGCATTATGTTCTGCAAGCATCCATCGACCGGTGTAATTCTTCTCGAGCACCGACCATGAAGCATTCGCTAATCCACCAAGCGCGGGCCACATCGGGACAGGAAGTTGGAGCATTGATCCCAACCCACAACGAATCGTTCCGCCGTGGGCTACAAAAACCAATGTACCGGTTGCATCCTTGATGCCATCGTGGATTGCTGCACTTACGCGAGCCGCAACTTCGCTCCGTCGCTCACCTGTAATGCCTGCAGGCTCGTCACTTCCACTTAGCCATGCGGCAAACTCTTCAGGATGAGTTCGGCGATTATCGTCGCCGGTATTGCCTTCCCAAAGTCCACCGCTGGTCTCACGGAGTCGAACATCCACTTCAACATCTAGACCAACAAGCTCGCCTAACGAGTCGGCGGTCCTCTTGGCACGTTGAAGATCACTACTGATGATCTTCGTTGGTTTCATACCAACAAGAAGAGACGCTGCATGCTTTACCTGAAACTCACCAACCTCATTGAGGGGAATATCGGTATGGCCTTGAAATCGATTTTCAATGTTCCACGAGGTCTGCCCGTGGCGCCAGAGAACAATGCGATCAACGCTCATTCTTAGCGAGCTTCTTCCAATTCAACTTCGATACGCGGGCAGTCATTCCAGAGGCGATCGAGAAGGTAGTAGTCGCGAAGTTCCTTGATCTGAACATGGACGACCAGATCTGAGTAATCAAGAAGAACCCACTGACCCTTACCCTCTTTGCGAATTGGCTTCTCGCCCGCTTCAGCTAACTTCTCGAAGACGAAATCTGCGATTGCATCTACTTGATTCTCATTGGCGCCGGTGACGATAAGGAATGCCTCAGAGAGAATTAACTGGTCGCTCATATCGAGCGCGACGATATCCGTAGCCAACTTCTCGTTAGCCGCTGATGCCGCTAACTGAACTAAATCTTTAACTTGCTTACTTGCTGCCATAAAGCTTGTGCTCCTTGATATAGGTAAGTACAGAAGGTGAGACGAGTTCGTCTACGTTGGAGCCCTCTTTGAAACGTTTGCGGATTTCGGTTGCGCTGACATCGAGCGCACCTATTGCGACTTCGGTGAACTCGCTCTTTGTTGCGCCGGGGCGCTTCACGACGAGCACTTCCACAATCTTCTTAATCGCATCCGCGCGATACCACTGGGTGAAGTTCTCCGCCGCATCGCTGCCGATGATGAGCGAGAAGGTGTCACGTGGATAAATCATGCGGAGTTGGTTAATAGTGTCAATCGCATAAGTAGGACCTGGGCGGTTGATCTCAAGGTCAATAACTGAGGTCTTTGACTGGAGCTCATCACTCAAATCGTTGAGCGCCGCTTCACACATTGCGGTTCTATCCGCTCCACTGGCAAGAGGCGCGTCATAACGCAGGCGCGGCTTACCAGCGGGAATAAGAAGTAAGTTATCGAAACGCCCAGAGAGCGATTCAAGAATATGGAGGTGGCCCTTATGGATTGGGTCGAATGTTCCTCCGAAGATACCTATGTGTGCGATGTGACTAGTCGCGATCTAGGCGGAGCACGAAATAGAGAAGTAGCGCGAGAACGCTAAATGCAAAGACGCCGAAGAAGATAGGCGAAGCTGGAAGATGGCGTGCTGGAGCCTCCATATGGAGAGCTGCAAATGTATGGATACGCGAAATCATGGGTGCACTTTACCGCAGGTATCCTTCTCTCATGATTATCGACGTTTGGTCCGATGTGGTCTGCCCATGGTGCTTTATCGGCAAGCGGAAACTCGAAAATGCGATTGAACGCCTTCGCGCTGAGCACGGGGATCTCGAAATTACTGTCCGCCACCGCGCTTTTCAGCTCCAACCTGATGCCAGCGGCGTTCACAAGACCAGCGAGATGCTTGGTAAGAAATACGGCGCGAGCCCAGAACAGGTGGAGGCGATGCAAGCGAATGTCTGCTCGATCGCAGATGGCGTTGGCCTCTGTTACGACCTCTCAGATACATATTCGGGAAATACTGCGGATGCACACCGCCTTCTTCTTTGGGCGGCCTCTATTGGCAAGCAGGAAGAACTTCTCGAGGCTATGTACAGCGCCTACTTCGAAAAGAAGCAGTCTCTCTTCACTCATGAAGATCTCTTCGCAATCACCAGCGCTGTGGGCTTGGATCCACTCTATGTCCGAGCAATCCTTGAATCGGATGAGTACAGCCAGGATGTTCGTGAGGATCAAGATCTTGCACGCAGACTCGGCGCTAGCGGAGTTCCATTCTTCGTAATCGATATGAAGTATGGAATTGCAGGTGCGGCACCTGACGAGCAGTTCGATGCGACACTTACAGAGGCGCTGCAGAACGCTTAAATCTTCTCCCCTGCCAGCAACTTCACAAACTCTTCTTCATTAAGAATCCGTACTCCGAGTTCGGCCGCCTTTGCCGCCTTTGATCCCGGTGCATCGCCAACAACAACATAATCCGTCTTCTTTGAGACCGAAGATGCAGCCTTGCCACCATGCTTAGAAATGACCTCTGAAATCTCATCACGCTTAAAACCGACGAGTGATCCCGTGACAACGAGAGTGAGGCCTTCTAGGGTCTGCGGTGCATCGTTAGCGACGACCTCTTCATCAAATCGGACTCCGGCCGCACGCCACTTCTCAATTACGGCGCTATGCCAATCAATTGCGAACCATTCAACAATCGCATCGGCAATGACCGGACCAACGCCTTCAATTGCGGATAGTTGGTCTGCAGACGAGGACTTAATGGCATCGATGGAGCGAAGTTTTGAGGCCAATGCCGCTGCAGCTGTTGGACCAACATGGCGAATGGAGAGCGCAACGAGCACTCGCCACAATGGCTTAGTTTTCGCCTCTTCGATTGCTGTCAACAACTTCTCCGCGCTCTTTCCGAGTGATCCATCCTTCTTCAAGAAGAACGGTGAGCGCGAAAGTTGCTCTGCAGTGAGGGCAAAGAGATCGCCCTCATCGTCGATGATCCCTGCGTCGAGCAGCGCGGAAGCTGCCTCATAACCGAGAACATCAATATCGAGTGCTGCGCGTGAGCCGATGTAATAGATGCGCTCACGAAGTTGAGCCGGACAACTCCGTGCATTAGGACAACGGAGATCAACATCCGCCTCATTCATCCGCTTTAGCGGTGTGCCGCAATCAGGGCACGTAGTCGGCATAACCCAGCGAACTTCTTTACCGGTGCGCTTACTCTCAATCGCCTTCAAGACTTCGGGAATAACATCTCCCGCCTTGCGGATGACGATAGTGTCACCAATCAGGATTCCCTTACGAGCAACTTCTTCTTCGTTGTGAAGAGTCGCGTGAGTGACAGTTGAACCAGCAACAGTGACAGGCTCCATGACTGCAAATGGTGTAACGCGACCAGTTCTTCCCACGCTGACGCGGATGTCGAGCAACTGGGTCTCAACCTCTTCTGGTGGATACTTGTACGCAATCGCCCACTTTGGCGCACGCGAGGTGAAGCCGAGAGACTCCTGCAATGCCAGGTTGTTCACTTTTACAACAGCGCCGTCTATCTCATGTTCGAGGTCATGGCGGTGTTCGCCGAAGTGATCAATAAAAGCTTGAACATCCTCATGCTTCTTCACCACTTTAAAGTTCTTGCTAATCGGTAGACCAAACCCAGCCATCGCCTTGTAAACATCAGATTGACTCTTTACATCGAGGCCTTCGTACGCACCCACACCATGAACAACCATCGAAAGTGGTCGTGACGCTGTGATGCGTGGATCCTTCTGGCGCAGCGAGCCGGCGGCAGCATTGCGTGGATTAGCGAAGCGATCTTCTTCATCCAAAGCGTTATTGAAATCATGAAAGGCCTTCAGTGGGAAGTAGACCTCACCACGAACTTCTAACAGTGGTGGCGGTGTTCCTTTTAGCTTGTGAGGAATGGCCGAAATGGTTCGGATGTTGAGAGTCACTTCCTCGCCCGTTGTGCCGTTGCCGCGCGTCAGCGCCTGCGTCAACACACCATTCTCATACAAGAGATTGATGGCAAGCCCATCCACCTTTACTTCGCAGAGCCATTCAGAAACTGATTCGCTCCGCTCGACCCGATCAAACCACGTCGATAACTCTTCCGCGCCAAAAACATTGTCGAGGCTCATCATCTTGTGAAGATGGTCGCGCTGTTCAAATTGAGTAGAAAATCCACCTCCGACCTTCAGAGTTGGAGAGTCCGAGCTCTTGTATTGCGGATACTTCGCCTCGAGCTTCTCTAACTCTTTAAGTAGCGCATCAAAGTCCGCATCGGCGATGGTTGGCTTATCGAGAACGTAGTAGAGAAATTGGTGCTCTTTAATCGTCTCAACCAGTGTCGCCATCTTGGCGCGTATCTGTTCAGTCATGAGTTCTACCGGGTGGCACTTACCGTTGCAGAGCCGACAACGCGATCGCCATCATAAATAACTAAGCCCTGTCCAGCAGCTAGCCCATAGAGAGGTTCATCGAGGTCAACAGAGATGAGTGATCCATCGGGAGTTGTATAGGTACAGGCAAGCGGAGAACCATGCGCACGCACTTGAGCGAAGCCTCGAAGGCTCTCCCCCACACTTGGAACTGGGCCACACCAGATTGCGCGATCGCCTTCAATGCCTGTCACAGCAAGAGACTCATGCTCGCCAACAACAACAGTGTTGGTCTTCGGTTCAATCTTCAGCACATAACGTGGTGCGCCATCGCTTGCAGGTACGGTGAGATTGAGGCCGCGACGTTGACCAATTGTGTAGGTGTAAGCGCCTTGATGCTCTCCCAGCTTCTTTCCATCTTCATCAACAATCGGACCGACCTCGCTACCCAATCGATCACGTAGCCAACCAGCATTGTTTCCTGAAGGAATGAAGCAGATGTCATGGCTATCTGGCTTATTCGCCACATAAAGTCCGCGGGCTTTCGCCTCTTTACGGACACCTGTCTTCAAGGAATCCCCTAGAGGAAAAATTGCACCATCGAGCTGCTGCTTATTAAGCACGGCAAGAACGTAAGACTGATCCTTGGCCGGATCGACTGCGCGGTGCATCGTGCGACCGAACTCTGTCTCACGCATATTTGCATAGTGACCAGTAACTACAGCATCGAAGTCGAGAGCTCTCGCACGATCCAGGACCGCTTGGAATTTAATCTTCTCATTGCAACGAAGGCACGGATTTGGCGTTCTTCCCGCCGCATACTCCGTCATGAAATCTTCAACGACTCCATCGTGAAACTCTTCTGCCATATCCCAGATGTAGAACGGAATACCGATGATGTCGGCTGCTCGGCGCGCATCATGTGAATCTTCGATCGTGCAACATCCGCGAGCGCCCGAACGATACTTTTGCGGATTGCTAGAGAGTGCTAGATGAACACCAATAACCTCATAACCAAGGTCAACGGCGCGCGCAGCAGCCACTGCGGAGTCAACTCCGCCTGACATCGCTGCAATAACCTTCATCACGAACCCTTACTTGTAGCCCATGCTGGCACGGGACTTTGCGACGACGCCTTCAATGACTTCGCCCAGACGCTTTACATCCGCAAGTGTATTTGAGGGACTAAGCGAGAATCGTAGAGATGAACGAGCATCGCGAGCGCTTAATCCCATCGCAATCAGGACATGGCTCGCCTGTTGCACACCTGCACTACAGGCCGAACCTGTGGAGGTCGCCATTTCTTCGCCGTCGAGAAGAAGTAGCAGCCCGTCGCTCTCCGTGCCCGGAAAAGTGACGCTGAGAATTCCAGGAAGTTGATCCATGCCCGTGCCATTGAATCTTGCATCTGGAATCTTCAAGAGAATCTCTTCTTTCAAAGCTGATTTCACCTGGTTTACCTTCTCAGCGTTTTGTTGGCGGTATGTATCGGCGTACTTTGCTGCAGCTGCAAAGGCGACAATTCCAGGAGTATTGAGCGTTCCACTTCGGATATCGCGCTCTTGTCCCCCACCATGAAGAATCGGAGTGATGTCGAGACCGTGCTTCACGAGAAGAGCAGCGACGCCGTATGGCCCACCAATCTTGTGGGCACTGATCGTCGCGGTTGTTACACCAAGCTTTGAAAAGTTGAATGGAACTTTTGTAAAGCTCTGCACTCCATCTGTGTGCACAGGAATATCACCAGCGACCTCAACAACCTCGTCAATGGGCTGGATTGTTCCGACCTCATTATTGGAATGCATTACTGCAATGAGGGCGATCTCTGAACCACGTGAAGCGACAAGATTAGATAGAAAAACTAAATCAATTTCTCCAGTCGGCAGTACCGGTAGAAGAATTAACTCAGCGCCTTCGTGTTCTACCAACCACTCAGCCGGATCCATCACAGCATGGTGCTCAATTGCTGAAATGAGAATGACTTTGCGGGATGGATCAGCGGACACCGCATTCCAATAGAGGCCCTTGATTGCCAGATTGTTTGACTCAGTTCCTGATGCAGTAAAGATAATTTCATTTGCTTCACAGTGGGCAACGCTGGCGATCGTTTCGCGCGCCTCTTCAACGCGACGACGCGCATCGCGACCAAAGGTATGCAGACTCGATGCATTTCCAATCTGGAGCATCGCATCCTGATAGGCCTCTACCGCAGGGGCGACCATCGGAGTGGTCGCAGCATGATCAAAGTAGATGGGCACGAACCAATTCTAGGGGCGAGCCTTTACTTCAAAGATGCAATGGCTGATTCGAGCACCGTAAAGAGGTCTCCCACGATTCCAAAGTCTGCAATCTCAAAGAACGGCGCCTCTGGGTCCTTATTGATGGCAACGATCGTCTTCGCGGTCTGCATACCAGCCTTGTGTTGAATCGCACCTGAGATTCCGCACGCGATGTAACACTGTGGGCTTACCGTCTTTCCGGTCTGCCCGACTTGATACGCATGCGGGTACCAACCTGAGTCGATGACGGGACGAGACGCACCAACGGCTGCGCCGATTGCATCAGCAAACTGCTCAATGAGGGTGAAGTTTCCATCGGTGCCACGGCCTCCCGAGACGATAATCGAGGCCTCAGCTAATGATGGGCGTGCACTCTTCTGGGCAGGCTCTGACGAAGTGATTGTTACTTGCGTATCAGCAAGTAACGCACCATCGAAGCGCTCAACAGATGCTGAAGATGTAACGCTGGCAACTTCGATGCAATTACTCCGAAGCGTCACGATTGATGTCCCCTGCGTCACCTTTGATGTAACGGTGTATGAACCACCGAAGATCGATTGTGTGGTCTCTAATGCATCATTGATATCAATTGCATCAGTGACAATTCCAGATTCAGTACGGACTGCAACCCGTGCGGCGATTTCCTTTCCTCTCGCAGAAGAAGAGATAAGGAGTGCGCTCGGTGCATCTCTCTTCACAAGTTCAGCAAGCACATTCGAGACCGAACGGAGTGAACTCTTCGCAAAATCAATTCCATCGACAACAATCAACTTCTCAATGGGAAGGGTGGCGGCAGAGGCAACTACCGCATCCGACTTTGCACTGCATACGATCGCGGTTACGGAACCAATCCGCGCACCAAATGTCGCCAATTCCGCACCGGCACTCGTGAGCTCATCGCCATCAAGAAGGATAAATACCTGACTCATATCAACTTCCTCTCTTTGAGGAAGGCGACCAATTTCTCGCCACCTGTGCCATCATCAACAATCTTCACTCCCGCAGCCTTTGGCGGACGTGGAGTTGAGGTCAAGACCGTTGACCAAGCATCCATTGCACTCAAGCCGAGATCGCTCAATGCCTTTGTTGCGATCTCTTTCTTCTTCGCAGCCATGATGCCCTTGAAAGATGGATAACGTGGTTCAAAAATCTTTTCTACAACAGAGACAACTGCAGGAAGTTTCGCATTCATGCGATCTACCCCAGAATCAGTTGAACGCGTCACGTGAATCACTTCGCCCTGAATCACGACTTCGCTTGCAAATGTGAGTTGCGGCCAATCCAATCGCTCAGAGACCATCGCGGGAATTACACCCATGCGCGAATCAGTTGCCTCCATTCCACAGAGAACGAGGTCATATCCCCCTTGCGAAATTGCAGTTGCTAATACCTTCGAGGTAGCGAGCGCATCACTGCCCGCGAGAGCGGCGTCACAGATGTGTACTGCATCATCTACGCCCATTGATAGCGCTTTGCGAATCGCATCCGTTGCGCGCTCGGGTCCCATAGAGATTGCGGTGACGGTATCCCCTGATGCGCGAGTCTCAACGAGTTGGAGCGCAGTCTCAATCGCATATTCATCATTGTCGTTGAGCACTGCATCAACGCCGGCGCGATCCATCAGGCCGTCGCCACCCATCTTCTTCTCCGCCCATGAATCTGGGACCTGCTT
>CANGCW010000004.1 GCA_947452525.1 Actinomycetota bacterium | reverse complement strand
TCTGCGACGAATCGTCGACGATTTGGTAGCCCGGTGAGTTCATCGATATGCGCCAACTCGCGATCATCACGCGCTCGGTGTGCGGTGCGCAGAGCCACCGACATCCGTAGGAATGAGAAGGCGATAGTCGATATCGCAATGGCGATCACTGGTGTTAAAAACTCTTCTGGATTAAGGGCCGCCATCGCAAGTATCACGGTAGAAAGAATGAGTGAGATTGTAGTGATTATCGAACTTGCGCCATCCGAGATTCGTTCGGCTTTCGGTCGGTAGTTGAAAGCTTCTGCGATACCTATCAACCCGAGCAACCACCCATCATCGACAATCGATGCGAAGGGGTAGCCATATGTCGCGGATGCAATCAGGAAGTAGATATCAGTCGTAGCGAAGATGGCGAAGCCAATGAGTAGCAAGAGTGAACGCACGCTTTTCGGTAATAAGAGAAAGTAGAGGATGGAGGTTGCGAGTAGTACAACATCGCCAGCGGGGAAGAGGAGAGTGAAGAAGACCGTTGACCTTGAACCATCGAAGGCGAACATCGCTGGCTTGAGGAAGACGGCAGCCAATAACGCACTCAAACCAAGTGATGAGATCAGTGCATCAAGAGACTGAGTGAAAGTGAGATGTCGCTCCAGCGTTGTGGATGTAATGAGGGCGAGGATCATGCAGGGGTAGAAGAGTGTGTAAGCAGTATTGATATACCCCGAGAGGGAATCCGGGTTATCGCTTGGATAGAAGGATTGCCAGGTTGAGAGAATTGAGCCGATCGACCACGATGCGACCCCACCCGAGGCGAGGAAAATCGAGAGGCGCGAGTTGAAGTACGGGGTCTGCAAAATAGCGGCAGCAGCCAGAATCGCAACGGCGTTATAGATGACGAGGTCAGTCAGCGGAGTTGGCTCTGGAAATGCTAGGCGAATTCCCAGATGCAGCGCGAGGAGCGCGATGGGGAAAACCCGAGGATTGAGATAAATTCGCTTCCTAGTGATGAGAGTGCTCTGCACTCGCCGAGGCTATAAGCCCAGGCTCGAATGAGGATATGGAGTAGTGATGTTAGAAGCAGATCAGAATGTAAATGAGAGTGGCTCGTTATCGCGCCGCGCAGTTCTCTGTGGCGTGCTTGCCGCATCGCTCGGCATTGCAACGGAGCTTGGTAGCACCCCTGCCGATGCCTCTGTCGTTGCTGCAGGCATTACTCAGGTCGGTGGAAAGTTGAAGATTGATCTCGCGAAGAATAAGGCGCTAGCCAAGGTCGGCGGAGCAATCACCATCACTCTTAGCGATGGTCGCACTATTGCTGTCGTGCGTCAGACAAAGTCAGTGGCCGGCTACGCTGCTATTGATCTTAGCTGCACACACAACGGCGTCACCGTTATG
The DNA here is from genome assembly GCA_947452525.1 of Actinomycetota bacterium. Lineage (GTDB taxonomy): Bacteria > Actinomycetota > Actinomycetes > Nanopelagicales > Nanopelagicaceae > PALSA-747. The sequence goes on along the minus strand of CANGCW010000004.1, from coordinate 23,140 downwards.
CAGCAGGGAAGCACCTGGGTCTGCCCAGCGCACGGTTCAGAGTTCACCCTTCCAGGCAAACTTGTTCGCGGCCCTGCACGCACAGCACTTGCAAAGATTCCATTTACTGCGACAGCGAAGGCAATTACGCTTGGCTAGCTCTTCAAGTATTGCGACATAAAAAAACCACCGAGATTAATCGGTGGTTTTTTTATTGAATAACTACTCCTTACAAGCCAGCCTTACAAGCGATGGTGCGGAACTGAAGTGCCTGCGTTGAGTTGGTCTTGATCTGAGCCAAGAGTGTTGGCTGCTGTGCCTTTGCAATGTCATAGCGTGAAGTCATTGATACAACCTGAGCTTGTGCCTTTGCGAGGCGGTCGTTCAAGTTATTCAGAATCTTTGCGAGGTTTGCAATGTTCTTCTGTGTGCTCTGGACACTTCCGTCATAGCCTGAGTATGCGCGGATCCAGTTAGCGTAGTTCTGAACGTTCTTATCTGCATTGCGAATTGAACCTGAGAGATCATTGGAAAATGCGAGAATCTGGGAATCGTTATAAGTCTTAGCAAGAGTTGCACGGACGAGGTCGCGCTGTGTGCCAGCGTTATCACGCTTTGCTGTATCTACTGTGACCTTTGCCTGAAGTGCTGCAATCGCAGCGTCTACACCAATTGCAGTAATCGGCAACGCAGGCTTTACCGCGTGATCGTAATCAACGATGTACTTCTTGGTTTTGGCATCAGAGATTTGCTGATTCAAGACATCAACAAGTTTCTTTGAAGCATCAATGCTCTCACCGATCTGGTTAAGTGCTGCGATCTGTTGCTTTGCAAAAGCTGCGCTCTCAGTGACTGAGCTCTTGTATGCGGTATCGGAGGAGAGGCAATCGGAAGTTACCCAGACAAGCTTCTTGCTGGAAGAGGCGGGATTGACGCCACATGTGTACTTTGTTCCGCCAGCGGTGGTCTTTGCACCCTTCTTCGCACATGCAACGCCCTGCTTAACAGAAGCGGCGTGTGCGCCGGTGGTGCTCGAGATGACGAGAAGCCCGGCCGTGATGACCGCACCAATCATTGTTACGTGGTTAGCCTTCTTGTTTCTTCTCAACACATTTCCTCCAAATTAATACCGTCGTATTGCTCTTACCTATGAATCGGTCGCGCTCGGTTCGGGTTCAAGCCCGCCTCATGACGCCTGCGGTAAGTGTAAATGAGGGGCAGCCCACTGGAGTGATAATTGGGCGAGCGAGGCGTGGGAAATGGCTGAGAGATTGGGCTCAGCGGCGCTGGCGCACGCGAACGCCCATACCGATTCGACGAACGAGACCACGAGGCGCCTTCTGGGAGAGCCAGGCGAGAGCTTTGTATTGAGCACCAGGGATGCAGACCGCCGCACCTTTCTGGGCCGCATCCCAACCATCTTTCACGACGCGATCTGCATCGAGCCACATAAAGGAAGGCAAGCCGCCCATCTTCATCTGTCCTCGTTGGTGAAATTCGGTGTGAGTGAAGCCGGGACAGAGCGCCATCACCTTCACGCCATTCTTGCGAAGTTCGGTATTGAGTGATTCGGAGAAGACAGTCATGTATGACTTGGCAGCGCTATACGTGCCGCCCGCAATCCACCCTGCGACGCTACTGACATTGATGACAATTCCGGATTTACGCGAACGCATCTGGGGGAGCACCGCATGCGTTAATCGAACCGGTGCGGTAACAAGTACATCGAGCAGTTGTTGTTCATCATCGATATGCGATGATGAGAATGCTTTATTAAGGCCGAATCCAGCATTATTGATCAAGACATCAATGGGTGCGGCAAGGTCTTGAAGTCGCTTCTCAACGCGAGCAATCTCATCTAGCTTTGAGAGATCCGCCCTGAGTACTTCAACCTTGATTCCATACTTTTCGCGATAGGTAGATGCCTGCTCTTCCATTCTGGCGACATCGCGCGCAACGAGGACGAGGTCATATTTCTTCGCAGCGAGTAAGCGTGTGAATGCGTTTCCGATGCCTGCAGTAGCGCCTGTGATGAGAGCGTAAGCCATAAATATCAGTCTAAACTTCACCATGTTCGCCGTCTAGGCGTGGGCTTACTTAGGTGAGGTCGCGATTGGCGCATCACGTCCCAGTAGCTCAGTGGATAGAGCGACCGCCTCCTAAGCGGTAGGCCACGGGTTCAACTCCCGTCTGGGACACATTTCTCAAGGGCTTTAAACCCATAGAAGCGCAACTCAGGTTCGATTTTCATAGACAGCAGCATTATTTCAAAGAAGACTACCTCGATGAAAAGTGTGCGAGTAAGCCTTCTCGTCTTAGCCGTGCTTATCAGTGGCCTCGTGCAAAGCGGGCGAGCTGTGGCGAATGATTCGATGGGTGGTCTCTCAGTTAGTTCATGGACATGCTTTCAACCCGATTCTGCTGGAACTAGCACATTCGCTGAGATATCCATCGGCAATCTGAAGGTAGATCCCCCAAAGAGAACCGTAAAAGGGAAGAACACAACGCTTGCCTTCTCCAACTTTCACTTCAGCAATATGACGGGACTCTGGTCCAAATTGAACCTGGCAGTATCTGCAAACTCGGTTCGCTATGGCACCAAAGTCATGAAGATAAATTCTTACATGAGAACAATCCCCGTTAAATTCTTGGTGACGCTTCCGACTAAGGATCTTTCCAAGGCAGAATTCATAATTAATCTTGCAGACGGTCCGAGCCAGGCTTCGATAACAAATGCACTGTGCATACCAAGCTCGATTTATAAGTCACGGTTACCGGCGGTATCCGGGCCAAATCAACAGCTACAGCTCGTGAATAAATTGGCGGCAAAATTCATTGCGGGTTCAGGAAATGCAAATGTACCGTCAAATTTGGTTATCAAGGTAGACCCAACAATCGCAGATACGTTATGGATGAAGAATTCGATTTCAACTATTGCCAGTGCGACTCAATTGACTTCTGCATTAGGTATTTCCCTTGATGGGAAATTGAATCTCTATATTTCATGGGGACCAGATTTTCGAAATAAATATATTCCTGACTATTGCCAATACGGCGCTGGTGGTGGGTCATGCGGCAATGGGGATATTTGGGCGGATCTTCAGTGGTTCGCTGGAGGATCAAGCGACATCGCTAATGCCGATAGCGTTCCAGACGAAATTACCCAGTTATCCATTGCGGCCAACATTCCGCACGAGTTAGGCCACGAGGCTCAGACAAGTGCGGCGAGGGCTGCAGGCAACCCAGAATTTTGGAAAATACAACCAGCCTGGCTTCGTGAGGGAAGCGCTGAGTTCTTCAAACTGCTCGCGCATTCCAAATTCACGGGTAAGTCGTACTCGGACCTCCGAACTTTGTATTCAAAGAGCAGTGGAGATTCTTGCCTGGCGGTTTCGCTCTCAGATCTGTCAGGGCAGGGTAGTTACTCGAACGGGTGCGAATACGCAAAGGGTCTCATTGCGGTTGAGTATTTGATTAGCAAGGCGGGCAACATCGACGCTCTCTTTGTCACAGAGAAGCAACAAGGTGAGGATTTTGCTGTCGTATTTGAAAAGAGCTATGGAATTTCGCTTGCTCAATTTTTAACGGAAGCTGACGATTATTTCGCCAAAACCATGGCTGGACTGAAGTAATTTCTAAATCACTAAAGTTCTGCCGGCTAGCTTAGCTGTCGCTTGTTGAGCGACGCTTACTAAAGAAATCCCACAGGGCAAGTGTCATGAGAATCATCGAGAAGCCGAAGAGAAGGTCTTCAATCGGAGCACCCGCTAATCGTCTACCGATGATTTGTGATGGCTCATACATCACAATATTTCTCGATGTGATCCACCAATTCGTCAGAAGCTGAAAGGGCAGGATCAATCCGTAGGTGAGCCAGAAGATTCCCCGGGTAATTATCTGAGTTCGGAGCAGGAAGAGGTCAACCATGACTGCCACTAAAACCGCATTGAGTGCGACATCGGAGTAGATCATCGCGAGGCTCTCATTTTCATACGGGCAACAATCTTTGAAAGCGCTAAATACGTAAGGATTGTCATCAACGGAACCACGATGAAGAAGAGAACCTCTTCGATGGGGATTCCTCCCCACAGCCGATTATTTAAAATCTGGCGTGGGTCAAAGTGCCAATTCTTCTTATGAATCGCCCAAGCGTCCCACGTTAGGTAGATAGCGAGTATCGCGATATCAACTTTGATGAAGGTGCGCCACATCGAGGTTATTCGCAGCTTGAAAGTTAGATTCACAAAGATTGCACAGAGCGCAACAAAGAGAAGCACGTAGCTGTACTCGAAATGTCGCATAACCTATCTTCTCCCAATAATTGGCTTTTTAACATACGCTCGCCCCATGAATCTCGGACTTTCTGCCGTCTATGGCTTAATGCAGAAATTCTCACGTATGGCAGTCGTGGCAACGATAGTGAGCTTCGCCCTTTTGAGCCTGCTGGGTATTCACATCTCGATTTCAATCCAGATTTCCATCGCCTTGTTGGCGCTACTTCTGGGAGTGCCGCACGGCGCTGTCGATCACCTCATCTCAATTTCCACATCGTCGAAAGTTCGATTCGCAATCTTCATTCTGCTTTACATTCTTCTCGCACTCATGGCTGGCTACGCAATCGCCCGATGGAATCTTCTAGGATTTCAATTGGTACTTCTTATGAGCTCACTCCATTTCGGTTTTGGCGATGCCGCCTTTGAAGGGGAGTGGCGAGCGACGCTTGGACTCTCTCGTCATGGTTTTCTCCTTGAATGTATCTATGCCTTGCCCGCCGGAGCGCTCCCCGTCATCTTGCCCCTTACTGATTCGCGATCGGTATCAGCCTTGAATCGGATTCATCGTTCGCTTAATGGATGGGCCGGCTCTCTACAGAGTGGACTACGCGTTGGGACGATTCTGTTGGCGCTTCTTGCAATCGTTGTGCTCTTCATCGCGAAGAACCGTGGTGCCGCTCTCGATCTCGCGCTACTACTTCTTCTATCGTTGATAGCGCCGCCGCTGATTACCTTCGCGATCTACTTCGGTTGCTGGCACGCGGCACGTCATACAGCCCGCCTCGTTCCGAAATTGCCGAAGGCGCTTACGAGCGCTACAGATGGGGAGAGTGCGCGGGCAATTTGGGCCGCGGTCTGGCCAGGTCTTTACGCCGTCGTAGGGACGATTGTGGTCGGAGTGGTGCTCATGGTTGCCCTGCCCGATCGGTTTGGCTCCGGGATGCTCTGGGCGACCCTCGTGGTGGTCTGGGCGCTCACCGTTCCCCATATGGTTGCCACGGCCCGTTTTGACGTAAAAGCGCTATAGCCACGCTCAGAGACCCCTCTGGACTCAATATTTACTGAGAATTTCCTCTGCAATTGCTGGCTTTAACCTCTTTGAGGGCTAACACTTATCTCACAAGAGTCGACTACCGAGAAAGCTCGGATTCCGCGGTCGACCAAGCTATAGGAGGAATGTCCGAATGCTTCAACTCTCTAACGGCCAATGGAGTTCGTTATATAACGTATTCTCATTTGGTCTTATCTCGATGCTCGCATGCACTGTCTATACATTGGTCGGACAGAGCCGTGTGCTTGCTAAGTACCGCAGTGCGTTGGTTATGTCATCAATGGTTACATTCATTGCTGGTTATCACTACTTCCGTATCTTTAACTCATTCAATGAGGCATCAACTGCGCAGGCCGTCAAGGTTGGCACAGAGCAGGGTGCATTCAATGAGGCATACCGTTATGTTGACTGGATTCTTACAGTTCCACTATTGCTCGTTGAGGTAATTGCTGTTCTTGCTATCGCGAAAGAAGCATCAAAGTCACTCATCGGTCGCCTTGTTCCAGCATCAGCTGCAATGATCATCCTCGGTTACCCTGGAGAAATCTCAAACAACAACGGCACCAAGATTCTCTTCGGTGTTCTTTCAACAATTCCATTCTTGTACATTCTCTACGTACTCTTCGTTGAGCTCGGTAAGTCACTCGAGCGTCAGCCAGAAGGCGTTGCAGCATCCATCGGCCGCTTGCGTCTATTGCTCATCGCAACATGGGGTGTATACCCAATTTCATACTTGATCCCAATCTTGGTTAAGAACCCATCAGCACACCAGATGGCATACCTCTTCACCGATCGCCAGATTGGTTACACGATTGCTGACGTTCTTGCAAAGTGCGTATTCGGAATCACAATCTTCCGTATCGCTCGCATGAAGTCTGCAGCTGAAGGTATGGCAGATAGCCATTAATTTCTGAAGGTGGATGGCGGGTAGGGGTCTCCCTTCCCGCCATTCGCATTTTTACTTGTTAATCTGTAGGTCAAATGTTTGTAGGGGAGAAGGTATGAATAACTATCGAATGGGTGCATATGCGCTAATCGCTATGGGCTTGCTGAACTGGGATTATCAACGTTCCCACGCCAATATTGTTCTGCATAGTTTGGCGATTATTCTTCCGGGAGTAGCGCTACTTGCATACACCTTTACAAAGAACGCCTCACAACAATTATCACGACGCCCACTCCAAATCTTCTGGATTCTCCTTAGCCTCGCTGCCTTGGTGTACGGTTTCCTGAATTAAGTCGTTCTCGCTGGCTATTGATCCCGATTTCTGCAGACTCGCAGGTTAAACATTATTTGAGATGAGTAATCCACATAGTCAATTTCTTGATAGGTGATGAGAACCTTTTTTCATTATTCATTTGTAGTCCATTCAGAGAATGAATCTGTAAATCCAAAAAGCGGATTCATAAATTAAACGCGAACCTGCGTTATCAGAATAAGCACCTATCGGCACTTATAAAAACAATGTAGCCCTATAAGAGAGTAATAAACGAATCGCACCTCGATTATTAATGTATTTCTGGGAGTGTGGGCAGTCACAGGAGCTGGAAATAGTTGTCATAACTGTGAAAGTGAAGAGGATATTTCACCTTTTACTACTTTAGGATTGGTCAATTGTGAATTCTAAGCGTGAACGGTGGGAGGAATAGTGTTCAAGAGCCTGAAACGTCTCGCATATCTCCTCGACCACATCTTTTCGACGAATCAATCAAAAGTTCTCTCCTGGTCGAGACCTATCGAAAGCGCGAAGCGAATCGACAATCCGTGTGGATCTCCTCTTCTTAGCTACATTCATTTCTCTGAAGACGGTCGAATGGAAGAGAGCGAAGTTGAGACGCTTCGCCTCATCAAATCCCTCGGATATTCAATCTGCCTCACAGTTAACCGTCAGAGAGGCCTCACTCTCTGTAGCGAGGACTTAGTGCGGGATTACGGCGACTTTGCAGACGTTTTCATCGTGAGAAAGAACATTGGCTTAGATCTGGCGGCCCACCGAGATGCGAAGCGAGTTCTCGCATCCGCAGGAATTACTTCTAAAGTGCATATTTATATGAATAACAGTGTCTATTGGTTTCCCTCCAAAATTCACTCCTACTTCATAGATCTCGAGCGGCAGAGTTCGGATATCTGTGCGGCGACGATCTCTGAGCAGTACTCCACTCACATTCAGACTTATCTCTTCGCCTCCTTTACTGAGCAGGCAGAGGAGGCGATCGCTTTTTGGCTTGAAAAGGTAAAGAACTGGCGCTTAAAAAAGTGCGTTGTGAATCTCGGCGAACTTAAGACTTCTCGATTCTTCGAAGGTGGCCTTCGAATATCCACTCTCCCCACTGTCTCTCAGAAGTTCCTGCGTTCAAGGAACGGTGACTCCGTAAATCCATCGGTTGCATTTGCAGTGGAGCTCTATCAGAGCGGTTTTCCAGGGGTAAAGCGCAGTGCCCTCGCTGGACAGAGCCCAGAAGCGATCGCCACAAAGAGTTACTTTCTGGCTGAAGGTCTACTATGACCTTTCGTAAGAAGTAGAAAGGGGCGGGGGTAGATATGCCTTTGGGATCTATCGCTCTTGTCGGCTCAGGCGAATATCTGCCGGCTATGCGCCCATTCGAAGAATCGCTTATCCGTGATGGTGAGAAGAACGGCAAATTCGCCAAGTTTCTCCAACTACCTACAGCTGCGGGGCGCGAGAGCGATGACCGCCTTGCCTACTGGCGCAATTTAGGTGCCAGACAAGCTGATGCGATGGGGATTGAGCAAGCTTTTCTGCCAGTTTTTACGCGGGAAGATGCGTTCAATTCCGAGTTTGTCTCCCAGGTCGACGGAGCGGCGTTGATGTATATCTCCGGCGGAGATCCGCATTACCTCTCTGAATGCCTAATGGGTACGCCGCTATGGGATGCGATTGTTGCCAATTGGAAGAGTGGAGCATCACTGGCTGGATGTAGTGCAGGTGCGATGGTCCTCAGCGAACATATTCCGAACTTTCGCTTGTTAAAGAACGCTCCGACAAAGGGATTAAACCTGCTACCGAATCTGCGAGTCATTCCACACTTCAATAAGTTCTTTAAGTGGATTCCCGATAGTGCAGCAAAAGTTCTGCTTCACGTGCCGGATAACTCCATTCTCATCGGTGTTGATGAGATGACTGCACTTGTGCGTCGAGCTGGTGAAGAGTCATGGACCGTCTACGGCGAAGCTAAAGTTCATATGCTTAAAGGGATGCCAGATCAGCAATTGCATCATGGCGAGATCATTCAGTTGCCTGAGAGCAACGCCTGAATCTTCCCTGAAGTCTGCGCATCAGCAACGATGATGAGCTTGTCGCGTGCCCGTGATATTCCGACGTAGATCACATCTTTCCAATCTGCATCATCGTGAAAGCCATCCACGGCGAGAACAACAACAGGCTTCTCTAGTCCTTTAAAGCCTGCAACCGTGCCGTAGAAGACGTAATCGCCAATCCAGAGGTACTCCCAATATCGTTCTGAACTTATTTTCAACCAATCCTTGTGAGTTTCGTGCCGGCTCTTGGTCGTGAGGAGTGCAATCTCCTTTGAATCCCAATTCTCTTTCAGGGTTAAATCTGAAACGACCTGATCGGCACCGGCAACTGGGTCTGGGGAGATGACATATTCAATCTCGAAGGAGTGTGGGCCGCGGGCGACAATCGGCCGATCGACAAGGGCTGATAACGCTTTCGCTATCTGTTGAGAATTTCGCAGATTCTCATTTAATCTAAAGTAAGCAACGTTCTCGGGAACCGCTGTCTTAAATCCGAAAATTCGCTGCTGATCGTCACCGAATAGAGCAAGTCGCCCATTCTCCCGCAGCGATAGATCAAGGACCTCCCACCACGATTGCAAGAAATCTTCTGCCTCATCGATGACAAATGCATCAAACTTTTGCTCATCTGTAAGCACTCGCGCTTTAGCAAGTAAGTCATCACGGTATCGGTCAACTTGTTCAGTGTGGTGGGATGGGTGTCCAACGTCAGAGCCAATAAAATTAGCGAAATCGTTGAATCTTCCAATATAACTGATTTGATCTTCGTCGGAGAGCTCAGCATTCTTCTTAGTGAAGTAGGAGATTAGGCCTTCATTAAATGTAAGTACGGCAACCTCACGTCCCTCTTGGGTCCAACGCTTCGCCTGTTCAAATGCCAGCCAACTCTTACCGGAACCAGCCGGGCCCTTCACGTAATACCTTGGGTTATCTGAGAGCTGATCCAGTAGTTGCGCTCTCTCATGCGTAAGACTGCGAATGAACTCGTAATTGTTGCCGAGAACTGCCTCGGGTGAAACTTTCTGTGAGGCGATCGGAATGAGATTCTTGCCGAAGATGCTTACCCAGTCATTAATGGTGGGCACAGATCGTGAGAGGTTGGCATTCACACATGACTTGAGGCTCGAAAGAATATGCGGAAGCTGGCTCTTCTGAATGATGCGATCCATCGGCAGTGCCGGGTCACCGGGATCGACGATATTCGCAAAGGGAAATGCGACAAGCCAATCTGCGCGGATAGCGCCTTGTGACCAGCGTCCGTGGGTGTATTCCATAAGTACGTGAAAGTTCTTAACAGCTTGCCCAGCGGGTTCGATATATCGCGAACCGGATGGATCTGATTGAATCCAGCCATGTCCATCATGAGTGATATGGCCGCCCTTTACCTCGATGACTGCGATGCCATTCTCTTTCAGCAGCACAACAAAGTCGATCTCGGTGTCACCATGCTCTGAATCCGCGATAACGAGATTTGCAAAGATCATATCTTCATCCGAAAGCGTTGCCATGAGAGCTTCAAATACAGCACGCTCAGCGCTGCTTTTCAGGATGGGATGTGGGGGATGGACCTTAGGAGGCATGGCCCAATCCTCTCACTTTGGTAAGTCAGAAAGCAGACCCGCTCCAGACAAATTAGTGATTGATAGTGAAGCGCTTCAAGAACTTCGGAGCCCACCAGTTTGCATCTCCAAAGAGACGCATGAGTGCTGGGACAAGGAGACCTCGTACCAGTGTTGCATCGAGGAGAATGGCGAAAGCGACGCCAAAACCGAGAGTCTTGATGGATGTAACGCCGCTGGTAAGGAATGCAGCGAAGACAATCGCAAGAAGGAGTGCGGCAGCTGTGATGATGCGAGCAGAGCGCTGAAGTCCAATAGCCACAGCATCCTCGTTAGTGCGCCCCAAGTCATGCTCTTCCTTGATACGTGAGAGCAGAAAGACCTCGTAGTCCATTGAAAGCCCGAACGTCACGACCGAAATCAGAATAACCATCGATGTATCGACAGAACCCGTGACGGTGAACTTTCCAACGAGCCACATCAAGTGGCCATCGACGAAGATCCAAGTGAGTGCGCCCATCATCGCGCCAAGTGAGAGCACGTTAAGGATGACCGCCTTGATAGGAAGGATTACTGAACCGGTGAAGAGGAAGAGAAGAATCAGAACGCCAAGGCCAACCCATCCGAGTGCGAAAGGAAGTGTTCGGGCGATGCCCGCTTGGCTATCCGTGTAATCCGCTGCAACGCCTCCAACGAGTGTCCCCGCTGGTGAAGGAATATCTCTAATCGCATTGATCAACTTTTCACCCTCAGGAGAGCGAGGTGGCATCGAATGAACAGCAGTAAAGCGAGATGTGCTGCCGACGGTATCTACCGCTGCAACGCGGACGATTCCAGGAATCGCTTCAACCTTACGTGCATAGGCAATTACTTCATCGTTCTTACCGATCGAGTTAGGGATAATAAATTCAATTGGGTTGCCCTCTTCACCAGGGAAGCTCTTCACCATCTCGGCTGACGCGATAGCAATCGGCGATGATGCAGGCATAACGCGGGTATCGACTTGCGAGAAGACGATGTCCTTCACTGGCGCAGCAATAGCAGCAAGGGCCAAGAGCGAGACGAGAACGACTGGAACAGGACGGCGCATAACGAAGCGCGCGGTCTTTGCCCAGCGACCCTCTTCCTTCGGAGTCACTGCGCTCTTACGAATCACAAACTTGTCAATACGGGTACCGAGAATCGCGAGCACTGCAGGGAATGCTAGAACTGCAGCGAGGATCGCCATAAAGACAACGCTGACGCCGGCATAACCAAATGACTTTAAGAATGATTGTGGGAAGAACATCAATGATGCAAGTGTGATGATGACAGTGATGCCCGAGTAGAAAACTGTCTTACCCGCGGTCGCAACTGTCTTAATGACAGATTCTTCAACGGACTTTCCGGCATGCAACTCTTCACGGAAACGATTGACCATGAGAAGTGCGTAATCGATACCAAGGCCGAGTCCCATACCGGTGATCAAGTTGAGTGCAAAGACGCTCACTGTGGTGAATTGGGTAAAGAGCCACATATTGAAGAGCGCGCCGAAGATTGCAGCGACTCCAACGACGAGCGGCATCGCGCTCGAGATCAATCCGCCGAAGACGAAGAGAAGAAGTATGAATGTCAGAGGAATCGAGATGCTCTCGGCGAGAGCAAGATCCTTAGAGATCTTGGTTGAGATCGCCTTGTTGAAGACGGAGATTCCGCCAGCGTAGAGAGTCAGTGACTTGTAGTGCGATGAGTACTTATCTACGACCAAGGTGCCAAGGCCCTTGGCCTTTAGTGGATCTGAATAGTGGGCATATAAGAAGAGGTATGCCTCGTGGTTATCTTTACTTGCAAGAGCGGGTGCTCCGCCGGCGCTCCAATAAGAGAGCGTGCTGTCGACGTTGGAGTCAGCAGCTAGCTCTTTCTCAAGCGCTGTTGCATCAGCCACGGTTGCAGGATCAGAGATGAGACCTGCGCTCTTCACCACGAGGATGACAGCGGGGTCCTTAACGTGAAAAGTCTCAGAGAGATACTTTGCGGCTTTGGCTGAATCGCTACCAGGATCGTTATATCCACCGCTATCCAACTTTGCGATAGCGGTCGATCCGACTGCTCCGGCAGCTACGACTGCAAGCAAGAAGAGCGAGACGGTGAGGCGCTTACGCTTAACAATCTTTCTGCCCAATGTCTCAAACATCAACTGCGCCAGCCAATCTGCATCACTCACCGAAGTAGGGTAAGGGGGGTGTGAACTACACCCAATAATTAGTAATAAACTTACTCTGTGAGCGAAATGATTCCTAACCGAACAGCCGAGGATCAGATTCCAGATCCGTCAGAGGTTAAATCTGACGCGGGAAAATTCTCTGAACGTGATAAAGAAATTCTTGCGGACCGTCCTCCGCACCACGGTTAAAGCTCTAGAAAAAACTCCCGAGAGGGATAACCCTTACTCAGCTATACGGCTTCCAAATTGGCTCTCTCTCCAGTCCTGAAAACATCTATCAAATGTGTATCAATCAGGTGGCGCCTGTGAATGAATCGAGAGATGTTAAGTCTAATTTCTCCTCCAGAGACTCCAATCGGACTCTTCGATTCAGCATCTAGGAGTGATCATGAAGCAATCAACAAAAAAGACCCTCTCCGCTGCAACGATCGGTGTAACGATCGGATTAACACTTACAGCATTCCAATCTGCCGAAGCCAGCACCGGAAGGGAGATTGCAACTGGAGTAGGTACGGTCATTGGCGGTGGATTGGGATCTTTAGCTGGCACTTCAATCGGAGCTTTCACGGGAGTGGGTGCTCCGCTGGCAGGAGGTTTAGGTGGCTCCGCAGGAAGCCTTGGTGGTGCAAAGTTGGGTGGCTACGTTTACGACCATCCAGCAACCACAGCGAAAGTTGTCCTGGAAGTTCCATCTCCGTATGGAGACTTGAAAAATAAAGCGAACTCAATGGTGAGCCAAGTGAAGACTGCAATCTCGGTTATTAAGAAAATTGGATCCTGGCTGTAGGTACCGGGCAACTTCCTGGGTAACCCTTACTCCGAAGATTTAGATTCTCCGCCGCGGGAATCGGTCTTATAGAAACCTGATCCTTTAAAGACGATCCCCACATTCGAGTACAACTTGCGAAGTGACCCCTGGCACACTGGGCAGTGGGTCAGCGCAGCTTCGGCGAAGGATTGAACGGCCTCAAATTGGTGACCGCAAGCATCACAGGCATATTCGTAGGTCGGCATAGTGCTTATTCTAAAGAAGTGGGAAGATTACGACCAATCGAAGGCCGTGAACGCTAGGGATGGAGCCCACAGGATGTCCGCACGCAGAGTAATTGGAGGAGCGCTCGCAGCTCTCCTCATCGGTCCACTTGGCCTACTCGTGGCGGCCCCATCAGCCCATGCGACGAACCTCATCGCATCAACCCCTAACGCTGGTGCGATCCTCTCCGATGCAATCAGCGCCATCTCACTTACCGCCGACGTTCCACTTCTCGATCAGGGCAGCGAGATTACCGTTACCGATCCGGCAGGCAATCGCGTTGATGACGGTTCTCTAACAATCGATACAACGACTGCAACAGTCGGACTTAAGGCGCTTACCCGTTCTGGAATGTACAAAGTTACCTACACGCTCGTCGCAGATGGAGATGTACCTGCAAGCGGCTCTTACTCATTTATGTTTAACGCGCCATCTGCGATCTCATCAGCAACCCCAACTCCCACACCAACAGCAACTAAGAACTCTTCAAACTCTTCCTCTAACTCCGGTGGCAACCTCTTGGTCTACATCATGCTGATTCTTGCCCTCGGTGTCTCCGTATTCCTCTTCCTCTATATTCGCGCGATTATTGCTGATGTCCGCAAGGCACAGAAGAAGAGCAAGAAGAGTGCACCTCGTGCGCGCGCGAAAAAGACAGATGAGTAGCCCTAATTACATTTATGTTCATCTTCCGTGGTGCCCACCCATTTACAAGTAACACCCTTGTCAATTTTCTTATCCCTGTCACCAAGAGCGCATACTTCTTAGCGACTCTCGCGCTCGTCGGGCTTCTGATGGTTCTCGGCTTCTACCTCTCGGATGACCATGGCAAGCTAACAAAGCAGGGCGATCGATATCTCGCGCTCACGAAGTTAGCGGCGCTCGTTCTTCTCTTCTCCACTATCGGCAGCGCTCTCATTGAACTTGCGAACCTGCTCGGTGCCTCCATTCTCAATGCCTTCGACCTCACCACCATTCACTCGTATCTCACGCAGACAACGACGGGCAGAAACTTCCTCTTCCAAATCATCGTATTCGCTTTGGTATGTCTGCTTCTGGCCGCGGCTAAGAAGATCTCAGTTATCTACTGGTGCTTTGGCCTCACCCTCTTTGGAACGCTAGCCCCACTCTTCTCAAGCCATGCGGCGAGTGCTGGAAACCATGGACTCGCAATTGGAACAATTGTTTTTCACGTAGGCGCGCTCTCGCTCTGGGTCGGCGGTCTCTTTGGTCTGGTCATCCTGCCGCTGGGGGAGCGGGCACGAAATATCACCCGCTTTAGTTCACTCGCGCTCTGGTCAGCAATTATTGTCGCAATATCTGGCGCGCTTGCTGCCTGGTCTCGCCTCCATTTCATTGCAGGATGGAGTTCGTTCTACGGCTTCCTCATTGCAGTAAAGATTGTGTTGATGGTCATTCTCATTGCGATCGCAGCGAAGCAACGGAAGAAGATTGCAGAAAATAGTGAACTCGCCTCGCGTTCACGACTGCTTGCGAATGAACTCTTCCTTATGGGAATCACTGTTGTCATCGGAGCATGGCTCTCAACAACTGCGCCACCGACCTCTGCTGCGGATATCAGAGCTGAGTCCGATCCCGTACTTGGAATCACGGGCCTCTCGGCTCCACACGTACCAAACCTTTCACGCATTCTCTGGGGATACTCACCTGATGGAGTAATGCTCGGCTTCCTTATTCTCATCACTGCCCTCTACATCAAGGGTGTCCGCGTCCTCGCAAAGCGTGGCGATAAGTGGCCAGTTGGAAGAACAGTTGCCTTCGCTTCTGCAGTTGCTGTCACCGACTTTGCAACAAGTGGTGGTCTTGGCATCTATGCCCACTTCGCCTTCTCGTATCACATGATCTCTCACATGCTCTTGGGCATGGTCGCGCCCATCGGATTCGTCCTCAGTGCACCGATCACGCTGGCGATGCGCACACTACCGATCGGTCGTGGTGAAGAACGTGGACTTCGTGGCACTCTGATCTCGGCGATCCACTCGCGCTACTCGAAGATCATCACATTCCCGGTTACAGCGCTCATCATCTTCGATGGCTCACTCTTCGCCCTATACATGACGCCACTCTTTGGTTCTCTCATGAAGAGCCATGGTGGCCACTTCTTGATGAATATCCACTTCTTGCTCGCCGGTTACCTCTTCTTCTACGTCATCGTCGGTATCGATCCGAATCCACGGAAGATTCCACATATCGTCCGCATCATCACCTTGTTCGCGGCGATGAGTATTCACGCCTACTTCTCTATCGCTCTTCTCTCTACCTCAACGCTGGTAGATGGCGGCTTCTATGCCTCCCTCCATCGGACGTGGAATACCAATCTCTTAACTGATCAGCATCTCGGTGGCGCCATCGGTTGGGCGATGGGTGAGATTCCTATCTTGATCGCCCTCGTTGCAACCTTTATCCAGTGGACGCGCGATGACTCGAAAGAAGTACGGCGAATCGACCGCGCTGCAGATCGCGCTGAGGCGATGGGCGAGGATGATGAACTCGCGAAGTACAACAAGTATTTAGCGAAGCTAAATAAGTATGATGAGTTGAACCGCGAAGGCTAAGGAGCATAAAGATGGATGCGCTATTCGGTCAGGAATATGAAGATCTCCGCGAGAGCCTTCGCGCAATCGCTGAGACGAAGATCGCTCCATTCGCTCATGATGTAGATGCGGAGGCGCGTTACCCGCAAGAGGCGCATGACGCTCTCGTTGCTAATAACCTCTTCGCTGCACACATCCCAGATCAATATGGCGGCGAAGGCGCAGACGCACTCGCAACCGTCATCATCATCGAAGAGATTGCTCGCGTATGTGGCTCTTCATCTCTCATCCCTGCAGTCAATAAATTGGGTTCCGTTCCGGTTCTTCTGGCGGGAAGCGAAGAGCAGAAGAAGCACTATCTGCCGTTACTCGCCAAAGGCGGCGGCTTTTCATATTGCCTCTCAGAATCTGAGGCAGGCTCAGATGCTGCAGCTATGAAGACACGTGCAGTGAAGAACGGTGATAACTGGGTCCTCACCGGAAGCAAGAAGTGGATCTCTAATGCTGGTCAATCCGCTTACTACACCGTACTTGCATCAACCGATCCATCGCTCGGCGCGAAGGGCATAACTGCATTTATCGTTGAGGCAACCGATCACGGAATCTCATTCGGTGCGCCAGAGAAGAAGATGGGCTTTAAGGGCTCACCGACGCGTGAGGTCTACCTCGATAACGTGGAGATTCCAGATTCACGCCGAATCGGTGCAGTGGGCGAGGGCTTCGCCATCGCAATGAGAACGCTGGACCACACTCGTATAACCATTGCCGCACAAGCACTTGGTATCGCACAAGGCGCCTTCGATGTCGCTAATAAGTATGCGCACGAACGTACTCAATTCAAGCACCCGCTCTTTGACTTCCAATCGATCCAATTCATGCTCGCTGATATGGCGATGAATATCGCTGCAGCGCGTTCCTTGACTTATGCCGCCGCCGTGAAGAGCGAACGTGGCGAGCGCGATCTGACCTTCTACTCCGCCGCATCTAAGTGCTTTGCAAGTGATGTTGCAATGAAGGTGACAACTGATGCAGTGCAGATCTTGGGTGGTTATGGCTATGTCAGCGACTACCCGGTTGAACGCATGATGCGCGATGCAAAGTTAACCCAAATCTATGAGGGCACAAATCAGATTCAGCGAATTGTTATGGCCCGCCACTTGGATGATCTCTAAGCGAATCTCACTAACGAGGTCGGAGTAGCTGCTGCCTTTAATGGATGGTCATGTGCCTCATGCGGAAGTATCGGCGCAGTGATCTCGCCATCATGCACGATGCCAATCGTGAAGATCGCACCGCTCGTTGCACTCTCTAACTTCGCAATTGCTCTGTCGTAGCAACCCTTGCCCTTGCCAAGCCGGTTGCCCTCGCCATCAATATGGAGCGCCGGTACGATACAGATATCAATCCTCGATAGATCGGCGAACGCTTCACCTACAGGTTCGGAGAGGCGACCATTCGCTGCGATCTCAGCGCCGTTGCTCCATGGGACCCACTCGAGATCGTAATCGGGCAACATTCGCGGCATCAGCAGAGTTACACCGCGACGCAAAAACTCTTGATTGAGATCATCGAGTTCGGGTTCATACCCGTAAGAGATATAACTGGTAACAACTTTCGCATTCTCGAACTCTTCGCATTCAAGGATATGTGCCCATGACTTTCCTTTAATGGCATAACGTTCTTTGCGGGCGGTCATGAACTCTTTGCGCAGAGCAGCCTTCGCGGCGACCTGAGGGTCCAAGTTGCTGGCGCCGTTATTCATGGCATTAGCGTAATTGAGCCTGTCATCTCTAAATGCATGAAATCTTTCAGTAGTGTGAGCCTATGGATGAGAGCCAGGAGTTGATTCAAGAAGAGATGTCAGTGAGCGAACTGCTCGCCGCTCTCCTTGAAATCACCCCTCAGCTCGAATCCCTTGACCTGCCTCTGATGGATGCCCACGGGGCGACCCTTGCCGCCGACATCATCCGCGGCGATGAAGAGTTGATGCTCGCAGGATCTCGTATCCGCTCGACCCATATTGCTCTAGCTTCATCGGTTGGTCTCGCCTCCCTGCCTGCGACCCCGCATCCTCGCGTAGTCGTGATCTCAGCAGGAGATGACCTGGTTGAGCCTGGTCAACGCCTGCGCTCACCGCATGATGAGTTTGAGACCAATTCTTGGATGTTGGCAACGACGATGAAAGAGGCGGGCGCAATCGCCTACCGCGTCCACACCATCCCAGAGACGCCAGAACAACTCCGCCAGATCATTGAGGACCAATTGGTCCGCGCCGACCTCATCGTCCTTAGCGGCGAGACCAAGGATGAGTCCTTCGACTTCATCACCTCAGTGCTTTCAGAGATGGGCACCATCACCACTCTCACGCCGAATCTTGAAGATACTGGTCGCCATAACTTTGGTCTGATCGGACCTGACGAGACACCAGTTATTACTCTCCCAGGAGAACCAATTGCTGCATACCTCTCTGCGCAACTCTTTGTTCGTCCGATGATCCGCACAATGCTTGGCGCATCCGATCTTCACTTACGCATGGTGAAGGCTGAGTTAACCCAGAAAGTTGTGTCGCCAAAGGGCAAGGTCTCCTTGGTTCGCGCAAAGGTCTTCTCGGATCCCAAGCTGCGAGTAACACCGCTTGCCAACCAAGATCAATTAACCTCGCTTTCGCAAGCAACGGGACTCATTACATTCGCGAGTTCTTCAACAGGCGCAACCGCTGGCCAGATGGTTGATGTAGCTCTGATTGAACGGTCTATCTAAATGACAGAGTTCTCTTGGCCATTAGTACTTCGTGATGGCGAGTTAGAACTTCGCCCACTACGTTTTCGCGATAAGCCGGTCTGGGGCCAGGTGCGCCGAATCAATCGCGAATGGCTCTCTCCGTGGGAGGCGACTCTTCCCATCATCGATATGCGGAAGAACATCCAGACAAAGATCTCTTCCGTTAACTCGTTCTATTCCATGGTCCGATTCAATAACAGTGAAGCAAGGGCGCTGCGCTCGCTCACCCTCGGCATCTGGATTCGCGATGGGAAGAGCGCCAGATTTATCGGCCAGATCACCCTCGGCGGGCTCATCTTCGGGGCATATCGAGGCGGGCATATCGGCTATTGGATCGACCAACGATTTGCTGGCCAGGGGCTGATGAGCCGAGCTGTGAGATTGCTAACCGATTTCGCCTTCAACGAACTTCAGCTCCACCGGATTGAAATCAATATGCGCCCAGAGAATGAACCCTCCCAGAAAGTAGCGCAGAACGCTGGTTACAGCCTCGAGGGCAGCAGAAAGAACTATCTCCATATCGATGGAGCCTGGCGAGACCACCTCTCCTTTGTGAGAGAGAACCCAAAACTCTAGGCTCCAGAACCCCCGTAAATCCCACGTTCTACGCTCAAAAGATTTAGGCTTTCCTTCCATGGCGTCCGGTTTTATCTATCTCATCATCCTTGGGATGTGGGGCGCGTATTTCCTTCCTCGTTGGATCAGCAGCCACGAACTCGGCTCCCTCCACGCAGGTGATCGATACACCTCAGCGCTCCGCTCGGTCGCAGAATCTTCACCATTCACACCAGAGTTCGACGATCCTTTTAAGAGAGCGAGAATGGTTGCGCAACGCCGCATGGCATTTGCGGCAATCACATTCGTTCTCATCGCAAGCTTGATCTCCGCATCACTCGGATTTATCGGCTGGTCAATTATTTCAATCCCAGTTACAGCACTTGCGATTTATGTTGTTGCAGTCCGCCATCAGATTAAGAATGCGAACTTGAAGGCACACAAGATTGATACCTTGCAGCGAATCCTTACTGCAGAGATCAAGATTGATCCAACAGTTCGTATTGCTCTACCTGCAGAGACACTTCCACAAGAAGTGCTCGCTCATACAACACCTGAATATTGGGTTCCATTTGCAGAGCGCGCAGACCTTGATGAAGAGCGCGTTCAGACCGTTGAACTCCACGTTGAAGAAGTTGTTGCTGAAGTAGCTGCAAGCACATGGGCACCTATCGCTGTTCCACGCCCTACATACACAACAGCTGCGAAGGCGATTACACCGCGTCGCACAATCGATGTTTCACAGAACTCTCTCTGGAGTGCAGAGCAAGAGATTCTCAATGCAATGAATATCAAGAAGCAAGATGAAATTACAGAGCAGATTCTTGATGTTGCACCCATTGATCCTGCAGTAAACGAATAACTCCGTTAAATCCAGGAGAGAAACCACATCCTTGCGTGCCAATCGGCATATGTGATGGTCTGCCCAACATAGAGTGGGAAGAAATATAAGAAGCAGAGCGCAATGGCGATAAGAAGGACTACGACGCTATAGAAGCGCAGGCCTCTCTTCGCTTCACTCTCTAGAAACTTCGAGAGCACGTAGACCAAGATAAGAATCGCAAATGGTTCGAAGGCCATTGCGTAGAAGTTGAACATCGTGCGCTGTTGGAAGGCGAACCATGGCAAGAAACCAGCGCCCATCATTAAGAGCAGTAGCCCGCTCTGCCATTCGCGACGCGAGATCCAGTATCCACACGCAACAAAGAGCGCGATCGTCATTGCCCACCATAAGAACGGCGTCCCTAAATCCAGGATCTCTGATGCACAACTACTTGCACCGCATCCTTTCGGAGCTGTGTAAGCGAAGGATGTTGGCCTTCCCATAATCATCCAACTCCATGGGTTGGACATATAGGGGTGTGGAGCGTCCAAACTTTTGTGGAAGTTGTAGATCTCTGAGTGATAGTGGAAGAGGGAACGGAGCGGTGCTGGAATGAAGGAGAAGAGTCCACCGTGGTTATTTGCCCAACCGCGATCCCATCCGCGAGAACCTGCAAACCATCCGATCCACGAAGCGATGTAAGTAATTACTGGAACGAGGATGAACTGAGTGCTGCGCTTCCAGAGGTCGCGACCGAGCGCGTTGAGAAGTGGCTTATCTTCTTCAAGCGCTTTGCGTCTGCGGTAATCGGTGTAGAGAACGAAGGCGAAGACTGCAATCAGATAGTAGAAGCCAGTCCACTTCACTCCAGCTGCAAGTCCTAGTGAGATACCCGCCAACCAGTGACGCGACTGCAGAAGGAAGAGAAGCGTGAGAAGGAGGAAGAAAGCTAAGAAAATATCGAGCATCGCGATGCGGGACATTACTAATTGAAGACCATCGACAGTCATAAGAAGTGCAGCAGTGACACTGAGGAAGTAGTGCGAGAAGAGGCGTTGGGCGACGAAGTAGGTAATACCAATCATCAGTGAACCGACTACAGCAGCGCTAAAGCGCCAACCAAATTCGTTATAACCAAAGAGCTTGATGCCGAGAGCGATGATCCACTTACCGACAGGGGGATGGACGATGAACTCGGCCTGGCCTTTATCCGTTAACTCGACGCCGTGAAGCAAGAGCGAGTGAGCATCCTTTGCGTAATAGACCTCATCGATGATGTAGCCCTTAGTGCTGCCAAGGCCGACGAGACGGAAGGCTGCACCGATCGTGACGAGAGCGGCAAAGGTCAACCAATCACGCGTGCGGTGAGCAAGTGCATTCATGGGTTTAGCCTAAAGCCTGCCTGACCTGTCAGAATTGCACCGTGCTAATTCTCTCCGGTGTGCCTCTGGGAAACCCCCTCGATGCGAGCGCCCACCTGCGTGAAGCTATTCAGAGCGCCCCCTTTATCGCCGCCGAGGATTCGCGAAAATTCGCCCGCCTCTGTCAGGACTTAGGAATCACTCATAACGCAAAGGTGATCTCCTTCTTTGAGGGCAACGAGGTGGAACGCATTAGCGGCCTCCTTGAGATTTTGAAATCAGGTAGCGATCTGTTAGTTGTGACTGATGCAGGAATGCCGGGCATTAGCGACCCCGGATATCGCCTCTCACGTGAAGCAATCACGAACAATATTGAGGTGAAGGTTCTACCTGGGCCAAGCGCTGTAACAACTGCGCTCTTGCTCTCTGGCCTGCCATGTGACCGCTTTGCATTCGATGGCTTCCCGCCACGTACTCAAGGTGCGCGCCTCACCTGGTTTGAACATCGCGCAAAAGAGGAGAGAACACTCGTCCTCTTTGAAGCGCCACATCGCCTCGTTGAATCACTGAGAGATGCAGCCACTGCTTTTGGTGGAGATCGCGAAGCTGCCATCTGTCGTGAAATGACTAAGCGTTATGAAGAGACTGTCCGAGGCACCCTCGGTGAACTCCTTGCATGGGCAACCGATCGTGAGATTCTCGGTGAGATCTCACTCGTTATCGGCGGCTTCATTCCTGATGCATCAGCGCTCACCGTTGAGGAGATGATTGAACTCGTCCTCCAGCGTGAGAGCGCGGGGGAGAGCAGGAAAGAGGCGATTGCCGAGGTTGCTAAGGCGCATGACCTCCATAAGCGCGACGTTTTTAATGCCATGGTGGCCTTTAAATCAACCGATAAGATTGGCAAATGAAGCCGTTCTATCTCACGACTCCGATCTACTACGTCAATGATGCACCGCACATTGGCCATGCCTACACAACTGTTGCAGGTGATGTACTCACACGTTGGCACCGCCAGCGCGGCGAAGATGTCTTCTTCCTCACCGGTACAGATGAGCACGGCGAGAAGGTCATGCGCGCTGCAGAGAAGAACAATGTCAGCCCACAGAAGTGGTGTGACGATCTGGTAGAGAGCGCATGGAAACCAACTTGGAGCGCTCTTAACATTGCAAATGACGATTTCATCCGCACGACCGAGCAACGCCATGAAGAGCGCGTCCAGAAGTTCTTGGGTGGTCTGAAGGATGCTGGACATATCTACCTTGGTAAGTATGAAGGCCCATATTGCGTCGGCTGCGAAGAGTTCAAACTCCCAGGCGATCTCGTTGATGGAAATTGCACAACTCACTCACGCCCGTGTGAGATCCTCAGTGAAGAGAATTGGTTCTTCCGCCTTAGCGCATTCGCTCCGGCAATCATCAAACATTACGAAGAGAACCCTTCAGCATGTGAACCTGCATCTGCCCGCAATGAGGTGCTCGCCTTCCTTAAGGGCGATGTCTCAGATCTCTCTATCTCTCGCTCGACATTTGACTGGGGTATTCCGGTTCCTTGGGATACCAAGCAAGTTATCTATGTCTGGTTCGATGCGCTTCTCAACTATGCAACAGCAGTAGGACTTGGCGACGACCCTGAATCTGAGGGTGGCAAGAAGTTTGCAAAGTATTGGCCCGCAGATGTTCACCT
>CANGCW010000003.1 GCA_947452525.1 Actinomycetota bacterium | reverse complement strand
GCTGCATTCGCTGATGGGGCGAGGGTAGTGAACATCATCCAGACCAAGATTATTTTCCTAAGCACAGAACCATTGTAACTTTATAGTTGGTAGATTGAAGGAATGAAGAAGGAACGGCATCAATATTGGATTACGGAGCGAGTTCTGATCGGAACGCTCTCTGGCCTTGCGCTATGGATGGTGCACCTTGCCTTCAATTTGCCGGAGAGTTATCGCGCGCAGAATTGGGATGTAGCATGGGTTGGGTTCGATCTCTTCATGTTCGCCACTCTAGCGATAACGACATGGGGCATCTGGAAGCAGCGCCAAATAGCGATTATTGGATCTATCGTCTCAGCGACCCTCCTTGTAATTGACTCCTGGTTCGACATCAATACATCACAGGATGGTTTTGATTTTAGCGGTGCACTCATTGCCGCCTTCGTCTTTCAACTGCCTATGGCTTTTGCTCTCATTCGTTTCTCGCGACGCGAAATCCATAGTCAAATTAGAACAATCCACGGAAGAGTTGGTATCGAGGTAACGAGAGTTTCATTGATCCGCACACCTTTGGGAATTCTTCCCAAGGAGAAGTAGTTTCAGAGATTGTCGAAGACCTTGATAACACCGCTATAGCAAGCTACCCACGTTCGATTCGTTGCAGAGTCGTAGGTAACGCCAATCGGACGTTCACAGACATCCAACGTCTGCGTCACTTTCATATCAGAGGTGCGAATTTTTACCAGCGTATTACTTGTGTAATTGACGACGAAGAGAGCGCTTCCGTCACTTGAGATATCAATACTTCGTGGCGTCTCCCCTGTCTTCACGCTCTTGCCGACCTTCTTCTTGGCAATATTCCACGAGCGAACTACTCCCGAATCGCTTAGTGACACGTAAATAGTGGCGCCATCAGGTGAAAGAACTACCGCGCGAGGATTTACGCCCACCGGAACGAGGGATTGCGAAAAGTCGTTCAGATTGATCCGATGCAGATTAATTCCGCCCATCTCAGCAACATAGGCATACTTGCTGTCACTCGTCACTGCAATACCTCGTGGATAACGACCAATCTTCAGCGTTGTAACGGTCTTCCCGCTCTTAACGGAGATAACGGTCAACGTGTATGAGCACCAGTTCGCGACCAGGAGATATTTGTTGTCCGGAGTAACTTTTACAACTTTGGGAACTGAGCCCACTGCATACATTGCATCGATTTTCTTGGTCGCAAGATTCACGCGAGAGAGAAAACTAGAAGGATATTTTGAAGCAGGCGAGCAATCATCTACTTCGTCGCCATTAAACCCGGTGCCATACATCGTGTAGTTGGTGTAATAGAGATACTTGCCGTCGGGAGAGAATGCTCCCTCGACTGGAGCTCCTTGATACATCCCCTCGTAGGCAGTGAACCCGAAGTCTGATAGTCGAACAGAGTCTTTGATGGTGGCGATTAACTTTGCCGATGCCGCGTCATACAAAGTGACCGAGTGGCGGTACATCATATTCTGGGCGCTGATCAATCCCGTGTTAGATGTGGCAACGGATTTTGGCGCGATGGCTCCACCAATCGTCTTAAAGAGATGCGAGGACTCAACCGAATTGAGAGATGCAGTGGCAAACGAGGAGTACGAAGAGGCGGCAAGTATTAGCCCTAATACTCCGACCCTCAATCTCCGCATGTTTGTAGAGTAGCCCGAATCTCTGACTTCATTTTTCAGATAAAGTACGTCCGTGCATCGGCACAGCCCGAGGGGGTAGCTCAGTTGGTTAGAGCCCCGGACTCATAATCCGGTCGTCGTGGGTTCGAGCCCCACCCTCCTCACTTCCCAACTGGCCTTCTCTTGTTAGAGGAGGTCGAAGCGATCCAACATCATGACCTTATCCCAGACGTAGACGAAGTCGTAAACGAACTTCTTCTTCGCATCTGCAGAGGCATAGACCTCTGAGAAGGCACGCAGCTGTGAGTGAGATCCGAAGATGAGGTCAGCGCGGCTTGCAGTCCAAAGGAGTTCACCGCTCTTGCGATTACGACCTTCGTAGAGATCTGTTCCAGCCTTCGGCGCCCAAACGATATCGATATCGAGGATATTGACGAAGAAGTCATTTGTGAGAACGCCCTGGTTCTTGGTGAGAACACCAGTTGTTGAACCATCAGCGTTTGCACCCAGTGCGCGCATTCCACCGATAAGCGCTGTCATCTCAGGTGCTGTGAGCTCTAGAAGTGTTGCCTTCTCAACAAGCGCCTCAACAGAGGAGCTCTTGAAATTGCGAAATGCATCTTCCTTTGGCTCTAGTACTGAGAACGAATCAACATCTGTCTGTTCTTGTGTTGCATCCGTGCGACCAGGTGTGAATGGAACATCGATCTCTACTCCTGCCTTCTTCGCTCCATCTGCCACTGCAACCCAACCAGCAAGAACGATGAGATCTGCAAGAGTCGCCGCCTTCTTCTTTCCAAGCTTTGAGGAGTTGTACTCAACGAGAATCGACTCGTACTTTGCAAGTACGCGCTTCAACTGAGTTGGATTATTGACTTCCCAGTTAATCTGAGGCTCCAAGCGAACACGTGCGCCGTTAGCGCCACCACGCTTATCTGTGCCGCGGTAGGTGGAAGCAGATGCCCAAGCAGTCAGGATGAGATCTGCTGTTGAGAGCCCCGACTTATTGATGAGATCAACGAGCGCGGAGATTCCTTTGGCGCCAATAACCTCACCCTTGTAAGCAGGTGTTGGATCCTGCCAGATGAGTTTCTCTGCCGGAACTTCCTTGCCGAGATAACGAGCAACAGGGCCCATATCGCGGTGAGTTAACTTGAACCATGCGCGAGCAAATGCATCAGCAAATGCAGCTGGGTCGGCGAGGAAGCGACGTGAAATTGCTTCGTATGCAGGATCGGTGCGAAGCGCAAGATCGGTTGTGAACATTACTGGGGCGTGAGCAACACCGTCACGATGTGCATCTGGAACTGCGCTTGCAGCTTTTCCGCCTTGTGGAATCCATTGTGTTGCTCCCGCAGGCGACTTCGTCTGCTCCCACTCATAGGCAAAGAGCGTTGTGAAATATTCGTTATCCCACTTGATCGGTGTTGGAGTCCAAGCTCCCTCGAGGCCTGATGAGATCGTATCTGCACCATGTCCTGTGCCCATGGTGTTCTTCCAACCAAGGCCCATCTCTTCAATTGCTGCTGCCTCTGGCTCTGCACCAACGAATTTGCTTGGATCTCCTGCGCCATGTGCCTTGCCGAATGTATGTCCGCCAGCAATGAGTGCAACGGTCTCTTCATCATTCATCGCCATGCGAGCAAAAGTTTCGCGGATATCTTTTGCTGAAGCCAAGATATCTGGATTGCCATTAGGGCCTTCTGGGTTTACATAGATAAGTCCCATCTGTACTGCGCCGAGTGGGTTCTCAAGATTGCGATCGCCCGAGTAACGCTCATCAGCTAACCACTCTGACTCTTTACCCCAGTAGGTCTCATCTGGCTCCCAGACATCTTCACGTCCGCCACCAAAACCAAATGTCTTAAGACCCATATCTTCAAGAGCGACATTTCCGGTGAGGATCATGAGGTCGGCCCATGAAATTCTCTTTCCATACTTCTGCTTAATGGGCCAGAGAAGTCTGCGCGCCTTATCAAGGTTGACGTTATCTGGCCATGAGTTCAACGGCGCGAAGCGCTGCATTCCTGCGCCCGCTCCACCGCGACCATCAGCGGTGCGGTATGTGCCTGCACTGTGCCATGCCATGCGAATAAAAAATGGACCGTAGTGACCGTAATCGGCGGGCCACCACTCTTTGGAGTCGGTCATCAACGCACGAAGATCGCTCTTCAGTGCATCGAGATCGAGCGAAAGAAACTCTTTACGGTAATTGAAGTCAGGATCCATTGGATCGACTTGAGCTGGGTTTGCCTGAAGAGATTTAAGGCTGACCTGACTTGGCCACCAATCCTTATTCTGGGTACCTGTACCTGCATGTCCTGTGACAGGGCATTTAGCTTCGCTCATCTTGACTCCTCAACTGGTTCTCACGAAATCACGTGCACTTTGACGCTGGGTAAAGTCTATCCAGAGCTGAGAGTCAGGTGCTAAAGGCAATCTCAGTATTCAATAAACTAGCCCCATGAGTGCTGAGCGGAGTGACGAATCTCTAGTGGCAATTAAGGGCCACTGGAACCAGATTCTCGACCGCGTGCTCGAGAAGAACCGCATCGCCTGGCTTGCCTACTTCGATGCCCGAATCGCAGGCTTGGAGAATGACACTCTTCTCCTCTCCTTCGCCGACAGCGAGAAGTTCGGTGGCGACCACAATTTCACAATCGCTCGAAATCCTATCCACGAAGAGTTGCTGATTCAGGCAATTAAAGATGAGGTAAATCTAGATGTAGCGATTGGTGAGCAGTGATGAAGCAGAGAGTCCTGGTGTTAATCACAATCGCCCTACTACCGATGTTGGTGATGAACACTGCAGAGAGCGTTACTCCTTCGCGTATGGTGAACCTGGGTCCTGGTGATCGAATTCACGGCATCGATATTAGCAAGTGGCAACATCCAAATAACGCCTCGATTGATTTTAAGAAGATGTATCAAGCTGGAGTTCGCTTTGTCTGGATTAAAGGCGGAGATTCACACGATGCCGCAGATGCACAGGCTTTAAAATATCTCAAGATTGATAGACCAGCTGCGCAATCTGCCTTCATGTACACCGGCATGTATTACTTTGCTTATCTACCTGATACCTCAACGGTTCGGGGCGTACAGACCGACGCGCTTGCACAGGCGCAGAAGGCAATCTGGCGCATTGCAAGTGTCGGCGGTTATAACCGTCGCGATATGCCCATCGCGCTCGACCTTGAGAATAATTGCATCCGTACCAAATCCAATGGAACCTGCGCAAAGTACATGGGTCGCGATTTAGTTTCCGCTTGGGCGACCGCCTGGTTAAACGCGGTTGCGGCAAAGACAACGAAGAAGCCGGTGATCTACTCCTCCCCTAGTTTTATCGAGAACCTTCTTGTACGAGACCCGGCGCTGCGCCAATACCCACTCTGGATTGCCCGCTATGGAATTGATCCGGCAACGAGCACAAACCATCCCAACTCTAAAAAGGTTGGATGCTACGCACATGCCTGGGCTAATTCAGATTGCTCCGCACAATGGCAGTTCTGGCAGTACACATCATGCGGAATCGCGAAGAAGTATGGCGTCCCTGGTGGTCGAGTTGATCTCAATGTCTACAACGGTCCAAGTTATAAGTTTATGGAACTTCTCCGCGGAACGTGGGAGCCGGAGCAGCAAGATATGTTGCCGGTTAATGAGACCACAGCGCTTCAAGTTCTGAGCCAGAGCGCCTCTGATACAAATAAGCCTGCGACCTTCGTAGTTCAGGCGCTGCGCCCAGATGGATCTCCGGTTGTGACGGGTACAGTCAATTTCACCTCTCTCGACTCCTCACTGCCGAGTGGCACACAGAGCGTCGTACGAAATGCGACCGGAAATTGGACGCTCTCCATCTCTAAGTTAACCGCTGGAAATTATCTCGGCCTCATCAACTTCGTCGATCTCACGGGTACGCATGCTCCAGCTACATTCCCGGTCACTTTCACGATTGCACAAGGCGCAACACCTACCCCAAGTCCGACGCCGACTGTGAAACCATCACCAACGCCACGACCTTCACCGAAGCCAGCTACCGACTCCTGCAAGAATCAAATCGTCAACTAGACTTCCGCTATGGAGAGAATTCTTGTAACCGGTGGCGCTGGATATATCGGCGGCACAGCGGTTGCTCAACTGCTTGCAGAGGGCTACGAGGTCACCGTCCTGGATGATCTCTCCATGGGCCACGCTGATGCGGTTCCGGCCACAGCCCGATTCATCGAAGGTTCAATCCTCGATGCCGCGAAAGTTTGTGAAGCCCTGGATGGCGCCTCTGCTGTCATTCACTTTGCAGGCAAATCCCTCGTCGGCGAATCAGTCGAAAAGCCTGACCTTTACATGCATGTGAATGTCGATGGAACCGAAGTTCTTCTCTCGGAGATGAAGGCTGCTGGCGTTAATCGCATCGTCTTCTCCTCCTCCGCAGCTACCTATGGCGAACCAAAGTCTGTGCCCATCCTTGAGAGCGATGCGACCGCTCCGACTAATCCATATGGTGCTTCCAAGCTTGGAGTCGATCATCTCCTTACCAAGTATGCGAAAGAGAGCGGCCTTGGCGCGATCAGCCTCCGCTACTTCAACGTTGCTGGTGCGCTCAAGAGTGCAACGGGTTGGCTAGCAGAGCGTCATGAACCTGAGACTCACTTAATTCCTAATGTGCTCCGCTCAACGGATGCATCTCCACTGAAGATTTTCGGCACCGATTGGCCAACAGCAGACGGAACGTGCATCCGCGATTACGTTCACGTTGTCGATCTGATCGATGCACATATTCGCGCGCTCAACGCAATCACTCCTGCAACGCACCACATTATTAACCTCGGCAGTGGTGGCGGTTACTCTGTCCGCGAGGTTATCGATACTGCTTCCAAGGTATTGGGACGAACAATCGCTGCGGTCGAGGTGGATCGTCGCGCAGGAGATCCGGCAGTTCTTATCGCCTCAATTGATAAAGCTGGCGAGATTCTTGGGTGGAAGCCTTCGCATAACCTCGAGCAGATGATTGCTGATACTAAGCAGGCGCTCGACTCTAGAAATTAAGCGGGGTTAATTGAGATTACTTCGACTCCACCGATTGAAGTGAGTACATCAAGTAGATCAGTGGGGTCAGAGCCAGGAATGGCGACAGTAATCTCGTCATAACCACGGCCCTCTTCACTCTTCAAGACATTGAGTGAACGGATATCTCCACCGGCAAAGCCGATTGCAGATGCAACAGCGCCAAGTGATCCTGGGCGATCTGGAAGAGCGACTTCCAACTTAAAGAGCGACAATTGCATCTCCTTTGATTGCTACAGAAACCTTAGGTAGTGGCGTCGGTGCCGGACCTGATAAAACTTTTCCCGTGGTGGAGTCAAAGGTCGCGCCATGACATGGGCAGCGCATTGAATGGCCAAGTGCATCATAGGAGACGGTGCAGCCTTGGTGTGTGCAGACCGCTGAGTAAGCATAAACGCCGGACTTGGTTCTGAAGAGAATTGCTGGTGAACCGTTGCTCGCCTTGAATTGCATAGTGGAGCCCACTGGGAATGTCGCTAACTTAACAATCTCTGAGCCTGGGGTCGCCTCAGGAGTCTTCTTCTTGAGTGAACCACCAGCAAGTGTTGCGATTGTTGCCGCTGCTGCAACTCCAACCATTCCCATGACTTCTCTACGATCTTTAAAGTTTGGAATTAGTCCATCACGTTTGCGACGTCCATGTGCACTTCGAACAAGGAAGAAGAGTGCCACCCACATTGCGAAGTAGGCGGTATCTGAACCGAGGAAGTATGGCTTAACGCTCCAGGTCACGCAGAGCCAGAGGATCAATGAGATCGATGCGCCACCGATAATCGCGAGTTGCATTGCAACTCCAGCGAGAACTGCGATACCAATTGCGAACTCTGAGAGCATGATTGCCCAGCCCATGAGCTGCGCGTGCTCAATCATGTGGCGAAGCAGGAATGAAATTGGCGAGTGGCCGATGAATCCAGTGAGCTGCGCTCCGATGTAATTTGGGGATGCTTGGTCAAGGAAGCCAGGGTCTGTCGCCTTAACCCATCCGCCGTAGATCCACGTTCCGCCAAGCCAGAGGCGAAGGATTGCGACTCCGAGCGGGGTCTTCTTCCATGATTCAAGGATTGATGCCATACCGTGATTTTAGCCCGCTTAGACCTATTCAGAAGGGTGATTTGGGGAGCTTCGAAGGTGATGAAGCTCCCTGACTTGGACTCGAACCAAGAACCTGCCGATTAACAGTCGGCTGCTCTGCCAATTGAGCTATCAGGGATTAATTGCTGGCTTTGTAACGGGGCAAATACTAGCGAAAAATCTGAAAACTTCTAAACCGAGCTCTCCCCTAGGGCTCGGACCTTCTGCTCCTGGCGGAGGCGCTCCATCGCCACCATCTCGGCGAAGAGGGTGCCATAGCGCTCTGCCTCATCGACGGGATTGACCCGTTGGAGGGTGGATTTCAACTCTGCGATCTGGCGGCTGAGAGCCACCTCACGGATGCGAGAGATGATCGCCCCGACATATCGCTCAGAGACTTCGCCATCGATTCGGACCGGCTCTACCAGAAGTTCACTCAACAACGATGCAACCTCAGGTGAGGCCGCTGAAGCAACGTCAAGAATCGAAGTGGTCAGATTGCTGTCTATTAACTCGCGAATGAATTGATACGGCGGATACGAAAATGCGCTCTGCTCAATCTCATTCCACTCGAGAACTAACTCCGGGAATTGAAGACGCACCTTCAAAACTTCGCGTTCAAGGAGAAGAATCGGATCTTTGAGATTTACATTCGAAGGTGGCGCTTCAGGCAATGGCGTGTGACTCTTTCCGGCCACTTTCTTCACCGCTGCGTTCACAATTTCGATCTCAAGTCCAAGCCAACCCGCAATGGATTTCACATACTCTGGGCGGAGCGATGCATCCTTGATCTTTCCAACGAGAGGTGCGACCTGATTCAATGCCGAAACGCGCCCCTCTGGGTTATTGAGGTCGTACTTTGAGATAACGACTCTCATTGCAAATTCAAAGAGCGGAATGCGGCGAGCTACAAGATCACGCACCGCCTGGTCCCCCTGAGCCATACGCAACTCGCATGGATCCATTCCATCTGGCGCAATTGCGACAAAGGTCTGGGTTGCGAATTTTTGATCATCATCAAATGCCTTGAGCGCCGCCTTCTGTCCCGCGGCATCGCCATCAAAGGTAAAAATAACTTCACCAGAGAAGGCATCAGAGTCCATTAAGAGATTGCGAATGACCTTGATATGGTCATCGCCGAACGCTGTTCCGCAGGTAGCAACCGCCGTTGTTACACCTGCAAGTTGAGCCGCCATCACATCGGTATAGCCCTCGACGACTACCACCTGACGCTTATTCATGATCTCTTTCTTAGCAAGATCTAAACCGTAGAGAAGTTGGCTCTTCTTATATACAGGCGTCTCAGATGTGTTGAGATACTTTGGGCTCTGGTCATTGGGGTTAGCTTCATCGCTTGCCATCTTGCGAGCACCGAAACCAACAACATCGCCAGAGATATTGCGAACTGGCCAAATCAGGCGGTTGCGATAACGATCAATATAACTTCCTCGCGAACCCTCTTTAATGAGTCCAGCCGTATTCATCTCTTCATCCGTGAAACCGGCGCTCTTCAAATGTTTGTAGAGCGCATCCCATTGGTCGGGAGCAAAGCCAACGGAGAACTTCTCGGCCGCTGCTTTATCAAAGCCACGCTTCTGTAAGAACTCTCGACCCGCCTGGGCCGCGCCTGCCTGATTTAGCTCTGCACAATAGAACTCCATCGCAGCAGTGTTAGCTGCAATCAACCGTGATTTATTTACGGTTGGCCTGCTGGGGCCACTCGACTCTTCATACTGGAGTTGATAACCGATCTTGTCGGCGAGGCGTTCAATCGCCTCAGTGAAGGAGAGGTGGTCCAACTTCATCACGAATGCGATGACATCTCCGCCTGCTCCGCAGCCAAAACAGTGGAAGAAGCCCTTCGTTGTATTTACATTAAATGAAGGTGACTTCTCATCGTGGAAGGGACAGAGGCCTTTCTTCTGCCCACCACCGGCATGCTTGAGTTGAACGTACTCGCCGATGACAGCATCAATCTGAGTGTTCTCGCGAACGTACGCGACATCCTCATTGCGAATTAACCCTGACATGGCGCCATCCTAGGACTTCTGCCCGGTAAGGCGGGCATGAAGGGCTATTGCGCCCGGATCTGTGAGGCAGGCGACCTGGTCGATGACCACGCGCAGTCGTTCAGCATCTGTCGTGGCGCGTTGCCAATCAAGGAGGAAGAAGCTCTCAAGAGTTGCAGGGGCGGTCCCAAGCAAGGCCTCAACTAACTCGCGAATTAACTGCTGCTGATCGCTGTACTTCTTCTGCGAAGAAGAAGCGTTAATAATGTAGAAGCCAGCAATTGCTTTAAGCATAGAGACTTCCACGTGTTGTTCGCGGGGAATCTCAAGATTTGCGGCATAGCGAGTTAAATCGCCACTTCCATATTTGTTACGCGTTGCTCGCTCGGCAGCCAAGGCAAATCGACCAACGAGTTGACTTGTTAAATCCTTTAAGCGCGCGAGATCTGCATGGGTACCGTTGTACTGCGCAGGCCAGCATGAGAGCGCATGCACATTATCAAGCGCACGCTTCGCTTCTTCTTCCGTTATGTCTGAGAGATAACTCTGGCGAGCCTCTGCGTAGAGGCTATCGAGGTCGGCGTAGAGGCCATCAATCTTCAACTGGCCAGAGACGATTGCATCTTCGAGATCATGAACTGAGTAAGCAATATCGTCAGACCAATCCATGATCTGAGCCTCGATGCAGACCTTGCCGGGTTCAACGCCTTGGCGCATCCAGGTAAAGATCTCCATATCGTCGTCATATACGCCAAACTTCTGAGCACCCTCAACACGAGGCCATGGATACTTTGCTGCGGCATCGAGAGAGGCTCTGGTTAAATTCAATCCAAGTGAATTTCCTTCTGCATCAACGCTCTTCG
This sequence comes from Actinomycetota bacterium, assembly GCA_947452525.1. Lineage (GTDB taxonomy): Bacteria > Actinomycetota > Actinomycetes > Nanopelagicales > Nanopelagicaceae > PALSA-747. The sequence continues at coordinate 14,719 of CANGCW010000003.1, read as the reverse complement.
CCTCAAGGCGCACAAGTAGTCGCAGGCTCTGAGCATTTCCTTCAAAGCCACCGCATTCGACTGCAAGTTCATTGAGAATCTCTTCGCCATTGTGACCGAATGGTGGATGGCCAATATCGTGGGCGAGGCAGGCGCCCTCCATCAAATCAGGATCGGCGCCAAGTGCTCCCCCAAGTTCGCGGCCAACCTGTGCGCATTCGAGAGAGTGTGAAAGTCGGGTGCGTGGAAAATCTCGCTCCCATGGAACGGCGACTTGAGTCTTTGCTGCAAGGCGGCGAAGTGCGAAGGAGTGAATGATGCGAGCCCGGTCACGGGCAAACTCAGTACGTCCTGCGCGCTTTGCAGGTTCATCCATGAAGCGTTCGCGATCACGAGCTGCATAGCCTGAGTGTTCAATGTTCATAATGAGCCAAGCCTATTTCTTTATCTGGTCTGAGAGGTGGATTCCGATGCGGCCCACGGTCTTGTAGGCGAGATATGCGCTCGTCTCGCGGAAGAGGTAACGCCACTTTGCCCCTTGGATATTTGCTGGCCCTGTCTGCGAAGGTGCGCAACTGGCATTAACACCTAAATCCTTTGCCATAGAGATGGCGCGGTAACAGTGGTACGGATCAGTCGCGAGCACGGCCGATGTGTAGTGCGCCTTCTTCATGTAGGCCACATATGCCAAGGTGCTCGACAAGGTATCCCGTCCAATCGAAATAATAGTAATTGCACTCTTCGGGATCCCGGTTGCGCGGAGCGCTTTATAACTTGCCTGCGCCTCGGAGTAGTTATCCCCTGTTGCCCCTGACCCTACAGTGACGATATGACGGGCAAGATGGCTGCGATAGACGCTCGCCGCCTCATTAATGCGCGCTTGGAGAATATCCGTGGGTGCCCCATTGAACTGGGCCGCACCGAGAATCACGACGATATCGCTCTTCACAGGCTTCGCTGTATGACCGGTATGCCAGATCTGAAATCCGACATATAACGGGACAATGATGGCGACAAGGAGAATCAGTGAGATGACGCGTCGGATTATTTTGAAGAGAAACACTTAACCACCCGAGACCGAATCATCAATCGTGATTGCTGGAATCTCATCTGGATCCTTTAGCCAACCATCTGGAAGAGTCACTCCACGGCTATGTGACTTACGACCGCGAGGGATCTCTGCAACGCTCTGCGGATATGGCTGCTCATCGATCTGATCTAAGAGATGTTCGAGCTCGCCTAAAGAACTGACCATGCCTAGCGTTGAGCGAATCTCTCGTGGAACGACAAAGCCTTTTAAGTACCAGGACATATGCTTTCTGAAATCACGCATTGCGCGACCCTCTGACTCAAAGAACTCAACGAGCAACGAGCCATGCCGCTTCATCGTCTCGCGGACGACAGAGAGAGGCGGAGCAGAGATTGAGCCCTCTCCCTTAATCGAACTAGCAAGATCCGCGAAGAGCCAAGGTCGACCGAGGCAGCCGCGTCCAACAACCACGCCAGCACATCCAGTCTCTTCCATCATGCGTCGGCCATCATCACCGGACCAGATATCGCCATTGCCATACACAGGAACACCTGTCGGCTTCATATGTTCAACGAGTTCAGCGATCTTCGACCAATCTGCTTCACCGTCATACAACTGCTCCGCAGTTCGCGCATGCAGTGCAACCCATTCGACCCCGGCACGAGCAGCAGCGCTTCCTGCCTCAAGAAATGTGTGGTGATCACTATCGATTCCGATACGCATCTTCACCGTGACAGGAATATTTCGAGGCTTGGCGCTATCGACGGCAGATTTCACAATCGACTCAAAGAGTTTCCGTTTGAATGGGAGCGCCGCACCTCCACCCTTTCGCGTCACCTTAGGAACGGGGCAACCGAAGTTCAAGTCAATATGATCAACCCGATCCTCTTCTACCAACATCTTTACTGCCATGCCAACAACTGTTGGATCTACTCCATATAGTTGAACTGAACGAGGACTCTCATCCTTGCCTGGGGTAATAAGGCGCATGGTCTCGGGGTGGCGCTCAATAAGTGCGCGAGCGGTCACCATCTCAGAGACGAAGAGTCCTGCACCTTGTTCGCGACAGAGCGTCCTAAATGCAGAGTTAGTAATCCCTGCCATTGGGGCAAGAATTACAGGTGTAGAGAGAGTTAGCACCCGAGCAGACGTGGCGCCAACCACGCTTCAACGTTGTCGATGCCGATACGCTCTTGAGCCATAGTGTCGCGATCGCGGATTGTTACGGCGTTATCGTCGAGAGTTTCGAAGTCAACGGTGATGCAGTATGGCGTACCAATCTCATCTTGGCGACGGTAACGGCGACCAATTGCTCCTGAATCATCGAAATCGATATTCCAATTCTTGCGGAGCGCTGCAGCCAAATCACGTGCCTTTGGAGAGAGATCAGCGTTACGTGAGAGCGGAAGCACTGCAGCCTTTACCGGTGCAAGGCGCGCATCCAACTTCATCACGGCACGCTTCTCCATCTCACCCTTTGCATTAGGCGCTTCGTCCTCTGTGTAAGCATCCATCATGAATGTGAGTGTGCAACGGTCAACACCTGCAGCTGGTTCGATAACGTAAGGCACCCAGCGCTCGTTCTTCTCCTGGTCAAACCAGGAGAGGTCCTTGCCCGATGCAGCGCCATGTGATTTGAGATCGTAATCGGTACGGTTAGCAATACCCTCGAGCTCACCCCACTCTGTTCCGTTGAATTCAAACTTGTACTCAATGTCAACAGTGCGCTTGGAGTAATGCGACAACTTCTCTTTCGGGTGTTCGAAGATGCGAAGGCGTTCAGGGTTAATTCCAAGATCTTTGTACCAAGCAAGGCGGGTATCGATCCAATATTGATGCCACTCTTCATCTGTACCAGGTACGACGAAGAACTCCATCTCCATCTGTTCAAATTCGCGTGTGCGGAAAATAAAGTTTCCAGGCGTGATCTCGTTACGGAAAGACTTTCCAATCTGACCGATTCCGAATGGTGGCTTCTTACGTGATGTCTGTGCGACATTGTCGAAGTTGATAAAGATTCCCTGTGCTGTCTCCGGGCGGAGGTAGGCAAGGCCAGACTCATCCTCTGTTGCACCAAGGTAGGTCTTCAACATTCCAGAGAAGTTACGTGGCGCAGTGAAGGTGCCCTTGTTGCCGCAGTTAGGGCAGTTGACCTCTTCGAGTGAGGTTGGTTGGCGCTTATGTTTCGCCTCGAATGCCTCTTCTAGGTGGTCAGCGCGGAAACGCTTATGACATGAGGTGCACTCAGTAAGTGGATCGGTAAAAGTCTCAACGTGGCCGGATGCCTCCCAGACCTCGCGAGCGAGGATGACACTGGAATCGAGGCCCGCAACATCATCGCGACCCTGAACCATGGAGCGCCACCATTGACGCTTTACATTGTTCTTTAGCTCTACTCCAAGGGGACCGTAATCCCAGGAGGCACGAAGGCCACCATAAATCTCTGAGGAGGGGTAGACGAACCCTCTGCGCTTTGAGAGGGATACGATATTTTCTAAACGATCTGCGGCCATGTAATTCTCCATCCGGCTGGCTGTCGGCTTAATCTTGCTGGTCGCAAGGTGCCCTATTTTATCGTAATTAATGGGTGGCGCCCGCGTGCTACGGGTATCGTGCGCGGATGAGTCAATCACAGGAGCTTTACCTCGGAACTCAGAAGGATCCCCTCCTCCCCTCGCTCTGGCGAAATCTCCGAGCCCTGCCAAAGAACCTCTCCCTAGGTGCCGCAGTCTCCGGTTTTCTCGTCGTTCTCGTCGGAGTCACTGGTCCCGTCGTCATCATGCTGCAGGCAGCACAATCTGGTCACTTCACCGCCGCCCAGACAGCAACATGGCTCTTCTCAGCATGGATCGGTTCTGGCCTTTTCTGTCTCTATCTCTCACTGCGCTGCGGAATTCCCGTTATCGGCTCAACATCGACAGCGTCGATCGTTCTCCTCGTTACCAGTTTTCAATCACACTCCATTGCCGAAGCGATTGGTAGTTACTACATCGTCGGTGCGCTCTCTCTTCTCATCGGGCTTACAGGTTTGATGGAGAAGATCATGAAGGTCATTCCTCATGAAATTGTGATGGCGATGCTTGCTGGCGTTCTCTTCCAATTTGGAACATCAATCTTCTCCACCTTCCACGAGAAGCCCGTTATCGTCGGAACGATGATTGCCACCTACTTCATCGCTAGAAGGTTCGCAATGCGAGCACCTGTTGTTGCGGTGATGGCGGTTGGTCTCGTGGTGGCTGCACTGACCCACAACCTCACCTTTAAGAGTGCTCACTTTGGAATCGTCCACCCGATGTGGATCAACCCTTCATGGAGTTGGGGTAGCGCAATTAACTTGGCTCTGCCTATGTTGCTCCTTACCATTGCTACGCAATATGCCCCAGGCGTCGCAGTAATCAAGAGCGGTGGCTTTGCTTCACCTACCAATAAAGAGTTAGTCGTGGGTGGAGTTATCTCACTCGCGACAGCTGGCTTCTATAACTCTGGAATCAATACTTCTGCAATTACTGCTGGTATTGCGGTGGGCGAACATGCCGAACCAGATAAGACCCGTCGATACACCGCCGGTGTTATCTGCGGCATCTCATACATCATCGCTGGAATTCTCGGTGCTGCAGTCGTTACATTCTTTAGCGCACTCCCTGCTGCGATGTTGGCCGCTCTAGCTGGTCTCGGACTCTTCCCCGCAATTGCCAATAGCCTGCATGAGTCGTTGAAGTTGCCTAAGCCACGAGAGGCTGCACTTGCAACGCTTCTCATCACAATGTCAGGTGTTCACCCACTCCACCTCGGAGCGCCATTCTGGGGACTTGTTGCAGGGCTCTGCCTGCATGCCTTCGTTCTCTACAAGAACGCTTAAGCCTTACCGAATCTTCTCTCGCGTTCGACGTAGATCTCAATCGCCTTCCATAGTGTGCGGCGATCAACATCTGGCCAGAGCACATCGAGGAAGACCATCTCTGCATAGACTGATTGCCACGCTAAGAAGTTGCTAGTACGCATCTCTCCCGATGAACGCAAGAAGAGATCGACATCTGACATCTCTGGTTGATAGAGATGCTTCTCGAAGAGCTTCTCAGTGATCTGATCAGGCTTCAACTTTCTCTTCGCTGCCAACTCGGCTATCGCGCGCGTTGCATCGAGAATTTCAGCACGCCCCCCGTAATTCACGCACATATTGAGAGTGATCACCTTGTTCTTCTTCGTCATCTCTTCAGCTTCCAGCAACTCAGATTGCACCGATTTCCAGAGTTTCTGCTCACGGCCGGCCCACTTAATACGCACACCTAAATCATTCATCTCATCGCGGCGGCGACGAATTACATCGCGATTAAAGCCCATGAGGAACTTCACCTCTTCCGGTGATCGCTTCCAGTTCTCAGTAGAGAATGCGTATGCGCTGATCTCTTTTACGCCGATCTCAATTGCGCCATGCACAACGTCAAGGAGTGCGGCCTCCCCCGCTTCATGCCCTGCTGTACGTGGCAATCCGCGAGACTTTGCCCAACGTCCATTGCCATCCATGACCAGTGCAACATGGCGAGGAATGAGTTTGCTATCGATCTTCGGCGCAGATGCACCTGAAGCATGCGGCGTTGGCGGAATCGCCATCGTTACACCCTCTCTACAAGCGGAAGACTACGAAGATCTCGCTCCAGATGAAATTGAAGATATGCAGCAATGAGTCCTGAGGCTTCGCGACGATTTCGTTGTTCGCTCTCCATTGCGCTGGCCCAATCTCCTGTGAGTAGAGCAGACATCAACTCCAACGTCTCTGGTTGAGGCGTCGGCGCAGCTGATGGTTTGCAGTTCATGCAGACAGAGCCACCGCCGACGAGTGAGAAGAAGCGATGCGGGCCTTCTTTCTCGCAGACAGAACAGGCCGTGAGAGATGGCGCGTACCCAGCGACTGCAAGCGAGCGCAGCAAGTAGGCATCGAGAATGAGTGATGGATCGTAGCTTTCGGAGGCGAGCGCCTTCAGCGCACCTACGAGCAAGAGGTACTGCTGCAGAGCAGGCTCATGTTCGTGCGATGTAAAACGTTCTGCCGCCTCTAGCAGCGCAGATGCAACTGTCCACCGCTGGTAATCCTCGGTGAGTTGGTCTGCATAATTATCAAGGCCAACCGCTTGCGTGACGATATCGAGTGACTTGCCGGCATAGAGTTGGAGATCAACATGGCTTGTCGGTTCAAGGCGCGCACCCCAGCGGGACTTGGTACGCCTCACGCCCTTGGCTACTGCCTTGATGCGACCATGCTCTCTCGTGAGCAGGGTGATTATCCGATCGGCCTCGCCGAGTTTCTGGGTGCGAAGTACTACACCCTTATCCCGATAGACCGTCATGGTCTAACGCTATCGGCTACTCCTGTCGGAGTCCGCGATTGACGGCAGAAATGACCGCCTTGAGCGCTGCAGTTGTCGTGGATGGGTCGATTCCGACTCCCCAGAAGGTCTTCCCTGCGACTTCGCACTCGAGGTAGGCCGCAGCCTTTGCATCGCCACCGGCACTGAGTGCGTGCTCGTAGTAATCCAAGACGCGGACTGAGCCCGCCTCATTTGTGCCGAGGTAGGCATTCACAACATTTACGAAAGCGGCGACGGGACCGTTTCCGGCGCCCTTAAGTTTGTGAAGCACGCCGTTATCGAGGAGTTCCACCTCGAGTTGAACATCCTCATTCATATGGGAACTCTGAGAGAGACCCTGGAGTGAGAAGCGACCCCACGAGAGCTCCTCTGATGGGAGGTACTCATCTTCGAAGACGCGCCAGAGTTGCTCCGGAAGAACCTCGCCGCCCTCATCATCTGTCTTCGCCTGTACAACCTGGCTAAATTCAATCTGCAGGCGACGTGGAAGATCGAGGTGATACTCATTCTTCATCAAATATGCGACGCCGCCCTTACCTGACTGGCTATTCACGCGGATAACGGCCTCGTATGAACGACCAATATCTTTTGGATCAATCGGAAGGTACGGAACGCCCCATATGTGTTGATCTACATGAACTCCAGCTGAAGCGGCATCGCGCTCCATATGCTCGAGGCCCTTCTTAATCGCATCCTGATGTGAACCAGAGAATGCAGTAAAGACAAGGTCGCCACCATAAGGATGGCGCTCAGGAACACGGAGTTGATTGCAATACTCCACTGTGCGGCGAATCTCATCAATATTAGAGAAATCAATCTTTGGATCAATTCCATGGCTGAAGAGGTTGAGGCCAAGAGTTACTAAGCAGACATTTCCGGTGCGCTCACCATTACCGAAGAGCGTGCCCTCGATGCGATCTGCACCGGCTAGGTAACCAAGTTCTGCAGCTGCTACGCCTGTTCCGCGATCGTTATGTGGATGCAGTGAGAGAACGATTGAATCACGGCGATCAAGGTTGCGCGACATCCACTCAATGGAATCGGCATAGACATTTGGAGTTGCCATCTCAACAGTTGCTGGAAGATTCATAATCGTCTTCCACTCTGGTGTTGGCTGCCAGACATTGTTCACCGCATTGCAAACCTCAAGCGCAAAGTCGAGTTCTGTACCTGTATACGACTCAGGTGAATATTCGAATGAGACGAGCGTTCCTGGAACAGTATCCGTTAACTTGAGACAGAGCTCGGCGCCATCGGTTGCAATCTTTTTGATGCCCTCTTTATCTTGACCGAAGACGACGCGACGCTGAAGGGTTGAGGTTGAGTTATAGAGGTGAACAACGGCCTGCTTTGCTCCCTTAATCGCCTCATATGTTCTCTTAATGAGTGATTCACGTGCCTGAGTGAGCACCTGAATGACGACATCATCAGGAATAAGACCCTCTTCAATAATCTTTCGGACAAAATCAAAATCAGTCTGGCTCGCACTCGGGAAGCCAACTTCAATCTCTTTGTAGCCCATGGCGACAAGGAGTTGGAACATGGCGAGTTTGCGCTGCGAATCCATCGGATCGATAAGCGCTTGATTGCCATCTCGGAGATCAACAGAGCACCATTTAGGCGCGGTGACCATCTTCTTATTCGGCCAGGTGCGGTCCGTTAAATCAACGGGAATAAATGGTTGATAGCGATGCGTAGGCATCTGCGATGGTTGTTGATCTGGAAAATTCATCTCGTACTCCTCAAAGGTTTCTGCTCGGGTTGGTTGTACCGGCGCTACCAAACCCCGCGGCGAGGGGACCGGTTACTTGGCCCCGCCACGGCAGATAAGGAGGAGATTTCTGCTCACGCGATAAGGCTAAACCAGCGTTAGAGAATCGGCAAATACCTGTCGAGTTCGTAGGCGCTCACCTGACGGCGATACTCCAACCACTCGGCCCGCTTATTGCGCAGGACATATTCGAAGACATCTTCCCCGAGCGTCTCGCGGACAAGCGCGCTGGACTCAAGTGCGCTAATCGCCTGATCGAGGTTACTTGGCAGAGTTCCTGCCTTCTCAGTATCTGAGAAATCATCGAGGTTGTACTTCTCGCGAACACCCTTCAAACCCGCAGAGATAATGACGGCGAAGGCAAGGTATGGATTGCAGGCGGCATCAGGTGAACGAACTTCGATGCGCGTGGAGTTTCCCTTGAGTGGCTTATAGGCAGGAATGCGGACAAGCGCGCTGCGATTGTTATGACCCCAGTTGATTAACGTCGGAGCTTCTCCCCCGCCATTGAGTCGCTTGTAGCTATTAACAAATTGATTTGTGATCGCAGTGAACTCTTCGGCATGTGCAAGTACTCCTGCGATAAAGGAACGACCGACTGCCGAGAGCTGATATGGGGCGCCCTCTTCATGGAATGCATTCTCTTCACCCTTAAAGAGTGAGAAGTGGGTATGCATTCCTGAACCAGGATGGTCAGTGAATGGCTTTGGCATAAATGATGCATATACACCTTGATCAAGCGCAACCTCTTTGATGACGTGGCGCGCGGTCATGATGTTATCCGCGGTACTCAGTGCGTCCGCATACCTGAGGTCAATCTCTTGTTGACCAGGCGCACCTTCATGGTGAGAAAACTCGACAGATACACCCATCGCTTCAAGCATGGTGATCGCTTGACGACGGAAGTCGTGGCCCACGATTGCAGGCGTGTGATCAAAGTAGCCACCTTGATCAACTGGAATTGGTGCAACACCTGGCTCCGGTGGATTCTTAAAGAGAAAGAATTCAATCTCAGGATGGGCGTAGCAGGTGTAACCCATATCGCTCGCCTCGTGAAGAACGCGGCGTAGAACATTGCGTGGATCCGATGGGGATGGTCGACCATCGGGAAGATAGATATCGCAGAGCATGCGAGCAGCGCCCGGGCTCTCCGTTCTCCACGGAAGAACCGAAAATGTCGATGCATCAGGCTTTGCCAACATATCGGACTCACTAATGCGGGCGTAACCTTCAATGGCAGAGCCGTCGAAACCGATCCCCTCTTCGAAGGCATTCTCTAACTCTGCTGGCGCGATTGCGACAGATTTTAGGAAACCGAGAACATCTGTAAACCAGAGTCGGACGAAGCGAATGGATCGCTCTTCTAAGGTGCGAAGGACGAACTCTTCTTGCTTGGACATCTCATCTGAATTGCCGTTCATGGGAGGCATTCTGCCCGAGGCGGGTTACGGCAATGTTACGAAAATTGGTGTCGCTTGCCTGCTTTGTACGTGGAGAGAACGCGAATCTGCGTTATCTCATGAGGGTCGCACGTGAGGGGGTCCGCACTGAGGTGAACGAGATCTGCTTCAAGGCCAACTTTAAGGGTTCCGCTACTCCCCTCTCGAAAGGTCTGGTGTGCAGCACCTGCTGTATAGAAGCTAAGACTTTCTTCAACCGAGATGGATTCATGGCCACTCCACCCATCAGGTGGAAGGCGATCGGGCGATTGCCTATGCGTGGGCACACCAAGAGCAGCTAACGGAATCTGCGTAGTGATCGGCCAATCGCTGCCATAGCTTATTTTTGCACCACTCTTTACTAACGTTGCAATCTGATACTGGCGGTTATTTCGCTTCTCGCCAATGCGGGGTGCAATCAACTCCTTATTCATGGGATCTAGATACATCCACAACGGTTGAAAATTAACAATAACACCAAGTGCGGCGAATCGTGGCAGATCGGCTTGGTCAATAAGTTGGGCGTGAACAATGACAGGTCTGCGATCCCACATTGGATTGAGCGTGATGACTTGCTCAACGGTGTTCAACGCTTGCTTAACAGCTGCGTCTCCGATTGCATGAATATGGAGTTGATATCCCTGCTTATCAAAGTGGAGCGCGGCGCCAAGGATCTCTTCATCACGCCAGATAAGTAGACCGGACGAAGCGGGATCATCGAGATATGGTTCAAGGAGAGCTGCAGTTCCGCTTGAAAGTGCGCCGTCGCAGATAAATTTGATTGTCTTGGCGGTTAACCTTGAATTCGCACCGAGTGATTCAACATCCCTTCGCTTCTCTGCGAAGTATCCGGTTCGTTCTCGCCATGAATCTGGTTGCGCAAGAAAGGCGAGATCATAATCAATCTCCAGTAACCCGGATCGCGAGGCGGCGATGTAAGCCTCTGTCATACCCGGCTCCACCCAGCAATCACTCGCTGCGGCCACACCGCTCTCGAGGTATCTCTTACCGGACCAGGCAATGGCCTGCACATCATCGTCAATCGTTCGAGCTGGAATATGCGAAGTAATTAAACTAAATGCTGACGGTTCACGAAGGGTTCCTCGTGGTGACCCATCCGGATTGCGAGCTATCGTTCCACCATCGGGGTCTTCCGTTGCAGAAGTTATGCCCGCTATCTCTAGTGCTCTGGAATTTACCCAGATGGTGTGGTGATCAACTGCGTGGAGAAGTACTGGTCGATTAGGTACCGCCTCATCGAGCCATGAGGCCAAGAAATCTCCACCTGCAACAATCGCTGCTTCGTAAGCGCCACCGACAATCCATTTCGCCTGCGGGTTCGCCTCCGCAAAACGATTTACCTCAGCGAGAATCTCTTCCACGCTCTGCAGGCCATTAACAAGAGGGCCCTGACTCTCCCGACCAGCAAAGAGTGGATGCGCATGACCATCGATAAATGCTGGAGCAAGAAAGCCGCCATCTAGGTCAACAATCTCATCTCCAGCTATAGCCTCGCAGTTAAGACCTGCAATCAGACCATCAGAGATTCGAAGCGAAGATACCCTCTCCCCGTACCTGCTCCAGATGCTTCCACCTGAGAAGTAAGTTCCCATTCGCGTTAGACGTTGTGCGCGACCTTGACCGCTTCATAGGTAATCTCGCCATTGTGAGCGTTGAGGCCTTTAGCAAGGGCTGCATCCTCTGCAATTGCGCGCTCCCAGCCCTTATTCGCGATATCAAGTGCGTACTTAATCGTTGCATTTGAGAGCGCATACGTTGATGTTGCTGGGACGGCGCCAGGCATATTTGCAACGCAGTAATAGAGTGAATTATGGACTGGGTAGGTTGGCTCCGAGTGAGTAGTTGGGCGAGATCCCTCAAAACAACCACCTTGGTCAATGGCAACATCCACGAGGACGCTTCCGGGCTTCATCTTCGCCACGATTGCATCAGTAACAAGCTTTGGAGCCTTTGCACCATGAACGAGTACAGCACCGACGACAAGATCTGCTGCTTTGCACTGCTCTTCAACAGCATATGGAGATGATGCAAGCGTCTTAATCTGACCCTTGAAGATTGTGTCGATTTCGCGAAGGCGTTCAAGATTTACATCAAGGATGGTGACATCTGCTCGAAGGCCGAGCGCCATTGTTGCCGCTGATATTCCGACGACGCCGCCGCCAAGTACAACGACCTTTGCAGGTGAAACGCCTGGTACTCCGCCAAGGAGAAGTCCACGGCCGCCCTCTGGTTTCTGAAGCGCAGTTGCGCCTACTTGAATCGACATACGTCCAGCGACCTCGCTCATGGGAGCAAGCAGTGGAAGGGTCCGATTTACTTCAACCGTCTCATATGCGATTGCAGTGATTCCGCTCTTGATGATCGCATCGGTACATTCACGTGACGCTGCAAGATGGAGATAGGTAAAGAGAATTTGGCCACGACGCATCCGGTGATACTCAGATGCGATTGGCTCTTTAACCTTAAGAATGAGGTCTGAGCGCTCCCAGACCTCATCTGCGGTATCAATAATTGTTGCGCCGGCTGCGATGTAATCAGCATCGGTGATGGCAGATCCAAGACCTGCACCCTTTTCGACCAGGACTGTGTGGTTCAGTGCGAGTGAGTGAACTCCGGAGGGTGTTGCTGCAACTCTAAATTCGTTGTTCTTTACCTCTTTAGGAATTCCTACGATCACTGCAACCTCCAGTTAGTTAACCTCATTGTCAACGCACAGATTACTCCTGAAATATCGAAGCGGTGATCTTTGGATGGAGCTCCGCGCGCATCCGCTGGAAGTGGGAAGGCGGCCATCCGGCAGCAAATGCTCTCCGTAAGAGGTGGGCGAGGCTGTAGGTCGAGTCATCCTCCATAACCAGATCCAGAGTTCGGTGGGCTAGCGCCCCATCCCCCGCCTCGTACGAGGCCTGAGCGAAGAGGCAACCAACGGGTGCTCGATACCCTGTTGGGGCGATACGGAAGAGTGCCCGCCAGATCGTCGCTTGTCGTAGCGCACCCTCATCTTCAAGTAACCCCATGGCGAAATCTCGTACCTGTAAGTCTCGGAGCCTTACAAGGATGAGCGCGACCAGGTGGAGATCGTTCTCAAAGGAGTTCGGCGAACTCTTCATTAACTTTAAGAGCGCACGTGCACCTTCACGTTGAGCCGAATTTGGATCTTCGGCGTAGTCAATCTCCGGAATCTCGGCGATAGCCGCGAGCAGTGCCGCTGGAGTCTCAAGTGGAGCGATGCTGCTCTTCACAGCTTCGATATTTTCGAAGGGCATTGGTCTCCCATCAACAACTTGTTCCGCAGCTATTCGACTCTCGCTTAACTCAGGAAGAGGCGCTGGATCACTTCCTGAAATGAGGGACCTCCACATTCCGTTGTGGACGATGATTAACTCACGGATATGTACATTGCGAAGGTCGCATGCTCCTTTGATAGTTTCGAGGAGCTCCTCTCCCCCTTCAACAAGTGCGGGCGTATAAGCTAGGAGGAGTCCGCTCTCACAATTATTGCGAGCTAAGTGATCGGCAAGTCTCTCAACCTCATCGAGATCTACTTCGAGCGGATAATCCACTCGCATTGCGAGGGAGACGGCCTCTTCATTGAGCCCTACGAGTACAAGGGAGTCCTCCGGATGAAATCCGAGGAGGAATGGAACTGCTGAGAGTAAATCTTCTGGTGAAAGTAACGTTGTCATGGGCGAAGAATCTTCGCTCTCCCGCTCTCATACCCTGCCAATCTCCTAAAGTGTGGAGAAGTATTACTTGTGAAAAGCGGTAGGACCTTGGTGGACTGTGATTGCTCTCTGATATTGCTGCGTGATTGCGCCACCTAAAACATCGTAGGTATATCCACCTGCGCTCCACGTCCCACCCCAGGAGACTGTGAGTGAGGTGATGTAATTACCTGGCTTCGCATATGTATGTGCAATGGGTGATGGCTCGCTCATCGTGGAAGTCTGGCCGTCGCCAAAACTCCAGATGAAAGTTGAATGGAGCGAAAGTCCCACAGCAACGCCAAGAAGAGTCGAGGTCGTAGTAAAGAGCGCCGGGGCTGTCGTTGAGAGATAGAGCGGAATTCCTGTTACGGCGCCCTGCGATGGAGTGGCAGCAATCTGAGCTGAAGGAATCAATTGTGTGAGTTGATCAGAGGCGAAGGTATCCGGCACCGCGGTCGGTTTAGGTTTTGGAGATCTATGCACTACGGGTTTACGAGGAAGATATGGCCTTGGGCTGTACGTTGGGCGCGGTGTAGACCTCTTTCGAGGAGTAGTTGACCGCGGTTTTGGCTTTGGTACGACGCCGTGCGTTCCCTTGCTTACGTGAATCGTGATCTTCCCAGTGAGGGGATCTGTAGACACATCAACGCACGTAGCGGTGCTGCCACTTCCCGAGCAGTGTTCAGCGGCCAAAACACTTGACCCCATGCATATCAAGGGAAGTGCAAAGAAGAGAGCAATGAGTCGGCGCATTTGGCGAGGGTAAGGCGATGAGAGGAAGGTCGCAGAGGCGTTGTGGATAAATCTCTGAGCAGTGTGAGAACCTTGCCCTATGACAGCGCGCGATGGAGATGGATGGATCGATTGCGTCTGCGGAAATAAGCACTGGGGCCTTCATGGCGCAGCAGGATTATTACTCGTTCGCGAGAACCAGGTACTCCTACAACACCGCGCACCGTGGGTACATAGCGGAGATACGTGGGGTATTCCAGGGGGCGCACGTGACTCTCACGAGAGCGCAGAAGAGGCGGCAATCCGCGAAGCGGTAGAGGAGATTGGAATCGACCCCCTTCTGCTCTCACCAATTCACCATTATCTCGATGATCATTCAGCGTGGAGCTATACAACCATCATTGCATCAGCAGATGCCAACCTCGTTGCACATGAACTCAATGAAGAATCAGCGCAGGTGGCGTGGGTGGAACGTGAGAGCGTCGCCTCGATGAATCTCCATCCCAGCTTTGCTAGCTCTTGGCCTTCCCTACTCGCCCTTCTCACTGAACTGGGCATCTAATCGCTTTAGCGATTCAATAACAACGCTCTTATCTCCTGTTCGCCAGAATGGCGGCATAGAGTTGAGAAGAATTGACCCGTACTTCTTCGAGACTATCCGGGAATCAAGAATT
>CANGCW010000002.1 GCA_947452525.1 Actinomycetota bacterium | reverse complement strand
CTTCTCGGGGTAGAGGTGGTTGTTGAGCGCTTTATCGATGATGAGTTCTCATCACTCGTGGATGCGGTTAAAGAAGTTGTGGATAAGGTAGATCTCATCGTTACAACTGGCGGAACAGCAGATGGTCCCCGCGATCATGTTCATCCACTTCTCGATGAGCTTGGCGCTACATATTTAATAGATCGCGTAAAGGCTCGTCCCGGCCATCCATCGCTTCTTGCAGAGTTAGCTGATTCAACCGGGCGGCGTGTTGCCTACCTAGGACTGCCGGGTAATCCGCAATCGGCACTCGTCTGTATCGCCTCGCTTGGTCAGCCACTCATTGCATCACTACAAGGGTTGAACTTCTCTCACGAATTAGCTGAAGTTGTGCTTGGCGAAGAGCTCGAGAGTCCAGCTGAATTCAATCGCCTCGTAGCAGGCGTTATTGAAGATGGAAAGTTCTATCCAGCACAGAAGATTGGTAGCAATATGTTGCGCGGCCTGGCTCATTCAACTGGCTTTGCGGTGCTGAACGCGGGGAAGACCCCCGTAGGTGGATCCGCGCGCTGGCTTCCCATCCCACGTTTCTAAGAGGTAAAGGCGCTCCGAAGTTGGTTGCGCAATGCATAAATCACTGCGATCGCTATGAAGATCATTACTGCACTTAACGCATAAGCGCTGGATGGGTCACTCTCCATTTGCTGATAGACCTGCATCGACCAAGTCTGCGTAGTGCCAGGTAACGAACCTGCAAACATCATTGTCGCTCCGAACTCGCCAACAGATCGCGCCCAGGCGAGCACTGCGCCAGTTGCAATCACACTTCGGGATTGAGGCAGCGCAATGAGTGAGAAGAGATGGAAGTTGGTTGCGCGATCGGTGATCGCAGCATCCTCAATCTCAGGGGAGAGTTTGCGAAATCCGGATTCAACAATGAGCGTAAGAAATGGAAGCCCAACAAAGATCCCTGCGAGGACTACTGCGACGCTGGTGAATGGTGCAGCCCAACCTGTCGCATTGTAAATAAATTGGCCAAGCAAGCCACGGCGACCCATGAGTGCAAGTAGCGCCATACCTGCGACAGTTGGTGGGAGAACAATCGGAGCGAGAACAACGGGGCGGAGAAGTTTGGTGAATCGTTCCTCTCCTCGTGCGAGATACCAACCAAGTGGCACTCCTAGAAAGATGCAGATGGCCGTGGCGAGGAGAGAACTCCAAAGAGTCAAGTAAATAGCAGAGAGCGAATCGTTACTCTTTAGTCCGGATAAGAAATTGCTCCATGAGACTCTCTGCAGAATAGCAAAAATCGGAAGAGCGATGACGAGCGCGGCAAGAACGGCGACACTGCCTGATAACTTGTCGACGCGCCTCTTCACAGGGATAGGTTACTTTGAAATGAGAGTGAAGCCGCGGTGGTTGAGATATGTCAGCACCTTAGGAGAGATGATGTACGCCTTAAAGAGCTCAGCACTCGAGACATTCGCGCTCGAATCAATAACACCTAGCGCGTAGGTCGTTTGGGCAGAGGCCCCTTTCCTAAATCCAATCGCGCGCAGCTCCTTCGAGTGAGCCATGACATCGGTGTGGTACATAATTCCCGCATCCGCCTCACCGGCTAAGACCTTTGCGACAACAGCAGAAGCGTTTGCCTCTAATGAGACTGGCTTTCCTGTCACGACCCGCTCGGCGGCTAGTGCGGTATCTGCAGCAACTCCACATGGTGCGGTGTGTACGCATTGAATCCATTTAACAGAGGAGCTGTTCAAGTCTTTGCTTCGGAGGAGCGCCGAGTGCTTAGGAACCCCAATCACAACGCGATTCTTCAGGAAGGGAGTAATCGTTGAGATCTTTGACCTCACCTTCTGGATATCAACGAGCGAGGCGGAGATGAAGAGATCAGCTGGGGCGCCGTTATTGATCTGTGTTGCCAAGGCGGAGGAGGCTAGGAAAGAGAATGTAATACTTGTGCCCGGATTAGCCCTTCTGTAATCACTGCCAATTTTGGTCAGTACTTCGCTCATGCTGGAAGCCGCGAAGACAGTGAGTGTCGAGTCGGCACTAGCGATAGGGGTATCAGGAGAATAGAATGCACCTACCAAAATGAGCGAGATACTCGCGAACACTGTCGTTATTTTGGAATTCGCCTTCATGCAGTAAGAGTAAATCAATCGGGGAGATGAGATGGCTCAGTATCAAATCACATGGTGGAATTCTCTACCTTCATTAGTCGTTGCCCGAGAAGGCGAAGAGCAGGTAAAGGTCTCCCTCGCGAGCCGTTTGCAGGAGGCGATTGATGAAGCCGCCATGCGTATGGGCGCTATCGATGCGGATGCATATATGAATGGATGGAGCAAGAGCGAGTGGGTGGAGAGCGATGGCTCACCGCTCGAAGTCGCCGAAAAAACGGCCAAGGAGTTAGAAGAGAAGTTTGGCGACGCCGAAGTCAACGCATACCTTGAGAGTTTGGTTCAGTAATGAGCGCGCTTTATGAGGCGTTGAGTAAGGGCGTACTAGCTGTTGATGGTGCCATGGGGACGATGCTGCAGAACGTTGGCCTGACCGACGGCGGAGCTCCTGAACTCTGGAATGTTGAACATCCAGACCGCGTTGAAGATGTGCTCGAGCAATATGCCGCAGCCGGCGCTCGCATGATTACAACAAATACCTTTGGTGGAACTCGTGGCCGTCTGCAGATGCATGGGCTTGAGGATCGCCTCGCTGAGTTAAATATTGCGGGTGCGCAGATTGCTCGGCGCGTCGCAGATCGCCACCCCGGAACATTTGTCATGGGCGATGTTGGACCGAGTGGTGAGTTAATGGAGCCGATGGGCACGCTGAGCCTCAAGGGCGCTCAAGAGATTTTTGCTGAACAGATTGCTGCGCTCGCTGAGGGCGGAGTGGATGGAATCCTCATTGAGACTATGAGTGATTTGGGCGAGATAGAGGCGGCGGTGAAAGCCGCCCAAGCCGTGGCACCCGGGCTCCCGATCGCCACAACCCTCTCCTTTGATACCAACCTTCGGACGATGATGGGGGTAAAGCCAGGGATGGCGGTCGCTGCCCTCTCAGCCCTGGGCGTTCGCATCATTGGCGCGAACTGCGGCCGCGGGGTCGATGAGATGCTGGTGATTGCCGGAGAACTAGCCGCCGAGCGGGATAAGTCAGGCGCCCCCACGGCTGATTCAGGCGTATTCCTTATTACCCAGTCCAATTCAGGCCTACCTAAGCTGGTCGGGGATACCTTTATATACGAGGGAACCCCTGAGGAGATGGCGACCTATGCACGCCAGATGAAGGAGTTGGGGATCAATGCCGTCGGCTCATGCTGTGGCTCGACCCCTGCCCATACGGCGGCAATTGCCGCTGTGCTCGCTTAAAAAAGGCGCTTAAACTCTAGAAAATCGTATATCACTGATATACGATTCCCAGCATGAGCACCGCTGCCCTGATCCTCAACGCCAATGGCGCTATGGGGGAGTCGTTGGCAGAGGAGGCCTACCAGGTCATCCGCAGCAAGATCATTACCCTGGAATTTGAACCTGGCTCGCTGATGTCCGAGCAAGATCTGATGAATCAACTCGGCTTTGGTCGCACGCCAATTCGCGAAGCGATCCGCCTCTTAGCAAATGAGCACCTTGTTGATGTCTATCCACGCCGCGGCATGTTTGTTGCCGGTGTCGATGTAAAGAATCTTGCAGCGCTCTCTGAAGTTCGCGCAACACTGGAGATTAAAGCTGCTGCGCTCGCTGCACAGCGCTCAACCCCAGAAGATCGCGCAATCACTGAATCACTCATCGCAGAGATTGATCGCATCCAGGGCCAGGCAGATATGTCATGGCTGATTCAACTCGATCAGCGAATTCATCACCATATCTATGCCTGCACACATAATGAATTTCTTGAGTCCACTCTGAACCAGTACTACGCGCATGCGCTCCGTATCTGGTTCTTGGCACTTGAGAAGGTAGACAACCTATCTGCGGCAATTATGGAACATCGCGCACTTCTTGTTGCGATGCGCGATAACGATCCAGAGGTAGCGGCTCATGCAATGCGTGACCATGTCGAAGGCTTTGAAACCACAATCCGTAAATCTCTGTAGTTGTAAGAAAAAATCCACTAGAAAAGTAATAAGGGAGAAAAAGTGAGCGCTCTACCAAATAAGGCAAAGTGTGTTGTTATTGGCGCAGGAATCGTCGGCAACTCACTTCTTTACCATCTCGCACGTCTTGGTTGGAAAGACCTCGTGCAGATTGATAAGGGACCACTTCCTAATCCTGGTGGATCAACAGGTCACGCATCCAACTTTATCTTCCCAGTCGATCACTCAAAGGAGATGACCGCAATCACCGCTGACTCCATGCGCCAATACAAGGAGCTCAACACATTCACCGAATGCGGCGGAATTGAAGTTGCTCGTACTCCAGAGCGCATGCAAGAGCTTGCTCGCCGTATTACATCTGCTAAGTCATGGGGCGTAGAAGGCGGAAAGATCGTTACTCCTGCAGAGATCAAGGAGCTCGTTCCTTACATCGAAGAGAGCGTAATCGTCGGTGGTTACTACCAGCCAACAGTGGGTGTTGTGGATTCACTCCGTGCTGGAACACTTATGCGCGAGAAGGCTGTCGAGATGGGTTCAGCGCAGACATTTGCAAACATTGAAGTAATCTCCATGGAGGTTGAGGATGGCCGCATTAAGGCTGTCGTAACTGACCAGGGTCGTATCGAAGCTGAGTATGTTGTTATTGCAACAGGTTGCTGGTCACCAAAGCTTGCAGCAATGGCTGGCGCATCTATTCCACTGACACCAGCTGTTCACCAGATGAAGGACATCGGACCTGTCCCATTCTTCGCAGATACAAAGGGCGATATCGAATGGCCAATCATCCGTGACATGGATACAAATATGTACGAGCGTCAGCATGGAACTGGCCTTGAGGTCGGCTCATATGCTCACCGCCCGATCCTTTACTCACCAGAAGATATTCCATCAAATGCAGCAGCAGCGCTCTCACCAACAGAGTTCGCATTCACACAGGCTGACTTCGATCTCCAAGATGAGCACTCGTACGAGCTCGTTCCATCCATCGTCGGCGATGAGAATGTTCGTGAGAAGTATGCAATTAACGGCATCCTCTCTCTCACACCAGATGGAATGCCAATTCTCGGTGAGACGCCTGAAGTTAAGGGCCTCTGGTCTTGCGCAGCTGTCTGGGTGAAGGAAGGCCCAGGAACAGGTAAGGCTGTTGCAGAGTGGATGGTTCTCGGACAATCTGAGATTGATCTCCACGCATCAAACATTGCTCGTTTCCACGAGCACCAGAAGTCAACATTCCACGTGAAGCAGCGTTGTAGTGAGGGCTTCAATAAGACCTACGGAATCGTTCACCCTAATGAACAGTGGTCATCAAACCGTAATGTCCGTATCTCTCCTTTCTATAAGCAAGAGGCGGATCTCGGCGCAGTCTTCTATGAGACTGCTGGCTGGGAGCGTCCATTCTGGTACGAGAGCAACAAGGATCTCGTTGCAAAGTTCGGCGACAAAGTCATGCCGCGTACATCAGAGTGGGAGTCACGTTGGTGGTCACCGATCATCAACGCAGAGCACCTTCAGATGCGTGAGACTGCTGGAATCGTTGACCTCTCAGCGTTTGCACTCTTTGATGTAACCGGACCAGGTGCACTTGCACTCGTGCAGAAGGTTGCGCTTCGTCAGATGGATGTTGCAATTGGCCGCGTTGTCTACACACCTGTGCTTGCACAGAACGGTGGCTTCGTCTCAGATCTCACCATCATGCGCCTTGGTAAGAATCATTTCCGCGTTGTCACAGGTGGCGCACACGGTATGGCAGATAAGAAGTGGTTTAGCGATCAACTTCCTGAAGATGGCTCGGCGCAGATTGTTGACCTTACATCTGCATACACAACAGTTGGTATCTGGGGTCCTAATGCTCGCAAGATAGTTCAGGCTTGCACAACGACAGATATGAGCCATGAGGCATTCAAGTTCAGTACATGCAAGGTCATCGAGATCGGAACGCTCCGCGTTCTTGCATCACGAATCTCTTATGTCGGAGATCTTGGTTGGGAGTTCTACGTTCCAATCGAGCAGGGTGCACAGCTCTGGGATCACCTCTGGGAGTCCGGTAAGAACCACGGCCTCATCCCAGTAGGTATCGGTGTCTATGGAACAACAGGTCGCCTCGAGAAGAGCTACCGTGCATACGGCGCTGAGCTCGAGACCGAGTACAACGTCCTTGAAGCTGGAATGGCAACACCAAAGCTGAAGGAGCAAGAGTTCATCGGTAAGGCTGCACATCTCAAGCACCGCGAGGAGAAGCCAGTAGCAATGCTCGTTACCTTGACTGTTGATGATCACACATCCAAGTCAGGGGAGAAGCGCTACATGATGGGCAAGGAGCCAATCCTTACGCTCGATGGTGGCCCAGTCGTTGATGCACATGGTCGTCGTTCTTATGTAACAAGCGCAGGTTCAGTTCCATCAATCGGAAAGCATGCGCTGATGTCATACCTTCCAACAGAGCTTGCAGTTGAAGGTGCAAAGTTCCTCGTTGAGTACCTCGGCGAGCAGTACCCATGCACCGTTGCAGTTGTTGGCGCAACACCACTCTTCGACTCCTCAAACGAAAGAATCCTCTCTTAATGAATATTCTCGTCTGCATTAAGCGCGTACCACTCGCTGGTGGAACGCTCATCCTTACTCCTGATAAGCAGGATATCGAGACCAAGTTCCTTGGCTTCGGTATCTCGCCTCACGAAGAGAATGCAGTGGAAGCTGGCGTTCAACTCATCGAGCAGATGGGTGGCGAACTCACTCTTCTCACCCTCGGACCATCCGATGCTGAAGAGCAACTTCGCGCATCACTCGCCGTTGGCGCATCACGCGCAATCTTGGTTGAGACCGATGGTCAGGAGTGGGATCCACAAGGAACGGCTGCTGCACTCGTTGAAGCAATCAAAGCTGAAGAGAGAAAATTTGATCTCATCATCTTCGGTGCAGAGTCTGCAGATAGCGCCGGCTACCAGATTCACATCCGCGTAGCCCATGCTCTCGGCCTTCCTATCGTCACGAACGTTAAGGGAATGCGCGTTGAGGGTGGCAAGGTCAGCTGTGATCGCGTCGTTCCTTCAGGTCGCGAACTCTACGAAGCGCCACTTCCATCCATCATCACAGTGCGCGATGGACTCAACATCCCACGTTATCCATCAGTACCTGGTCGTATGCAGGCTCGTAAGAAGCCAATCGATATGAAGAAGGCCGAAGCTCGCGTTCCTCAACTTGTGAAGTTGAACCTTGAAGTTGCGCCATCGAAGTCAACCGGAGCCGAGATCCTCGGTAATGGAGTAGAGGCAGTTCCTGCCCTCGTCGATGTCTTGAAGAAGATTGGAACAATCTAAATGATTCTCGTACTTGTAGATCACGATCGTGGCGAACTCGATCAACTCTCACTCCGCGCACTCACTGCGGCATCGAAGCTAGGTCATGATGTTGAAGCGGTAGTTATCGGAAAAGATGGCGCCTCACTTGCTGGCATCGTCGGCGAATATGGCGCAAAGACCCTTCACGTTGCAGCACATGCAGACCTCACCGACTACACGCCTCGTGCATCCGGCGCAGCTCTCGCTGAGCTCGTTGGAAAGTTGAAGCCTGCTGCTGTTCTCTCAGCAGGTAGTCCTCGGGGAAATGAGCAGCTTGCACACCTAGCAGCTGTACTCGATATTCCGATGGCTGCTGAGTGCTCACAGATCACGCTCGGAACACCCCACGTTGTGCATCGTGCGCGTTGGGCTGGAAATCTCATCGAAGAGGCAGAGGTTCGTTCAGAGCTTCTCGTTGCTTCGATCTTCGCATTCTCAACAGAGCCAGAGTCGAAGGGTGGGGGAGCCGCTGCTGTTGTCGAGTTCACCCCCGACCTCTCGGCAGAGGACACGCTTGTTAAGGTCATCGGTCGCGATGCCGGCGAGTCAAAGGGCGGCGTTACTCTCACCGATGCAAAGGTGATTGTCTCTGGCGGTCGCGGAACTGGCGGACCAGAAGGATTTGCAGTTATCGAAGAGCTCGCAGGACTACTTGGTGGAGCGGTTGGTTGTTCACGCGTAGTTACCAGTTCAGGCTGGCGTCCTCATGCAGAGCAGGTTGGACAGACTGGATCGAAGGTTGCTCCAGATCTCTACCTCGCGTGCGGCATCTCTGGTGCGATGCAACATATTGCTGGAATGAAGAACAGCAAGACGATCATCGCAATCAATACCGATCCAGAAGCGCCAATCTTTAAGTATGCAGATTATGCAATCGTTGGAGACCTTCACCAGGTTCTCCCAGCACTTGTAACTGCAGTTAAGTCAGCACAAGCTTAATTTCACACTACTCAGGGAAACTCAAGGAAGAGGAAGAAATGTCAGATATCGATATCGCCCAGAAAGCGGTCATGAAGCCAATCAACGAGATTGGTGCCGATCTTGGAATTGCAGCCGAGCATCTCGAGCCGTATGGCCACTACAAGGCGAAGATCTCATTGAAATATCTCGACTCTCTTCCAAAGAAGGCCGATAGCAAGTTGATCTTGGTGACAGCGATCAGCCCTACGCCTGCCGGTGAAGGAAAGACAACAACTACTGTTGGTCTTGGTGACGCTCTCCGCCACATCGGCAAGAACTCACTCATCTGTCTCCGTGAGCCATCACTTGGCCCTGTCTTCGGCATGAAGGGTGGAGCAGCTGGTGGCGGTTACGCACAGGTTGTCCCTATGGAAGATATCAATCTCCACTTCACTGGCGACTTCAACGCGATTGCACTCGCAAATAACTTGCTCGCCGCACTCGTTGATAATCACATTCACCATGGCAACACTCTCGGCATCGATGTACGTCGTATCGCTTGGAAGCGCGTCGTTGATATGAATGACCGTGCACTCCGTGAGATCGTTCAATCACTTGGTGGCACCGGAAATGGCATGCCTCGCCAAGATGGCTTCGATATCGTCGTGGCATCAGAGATTATGGCGATTTTCTGTCTCGCAACATCGATTGATGATCTCAAGGAGCGCATCTCTAAGATTGTTGTTGGTTACACACGCGACAAGAAGCCGGTCCTTGCTAAGGATCTCAATGCACAGGGTGCAATGACCGTTATCTTGAAGGATGCATTCCAGCCTAACTTGGTGCAGACACTTGAGAACACACCAGCTTTCATTCACGGTGGACCATTTGCAAATATCGCCCACGGATGTAACTCGGTTGTAGCAACAACATCAGCTCTGAAGATTGCTGATTATGTTGTGACTGAGGCTGGCTTTGGCGCTGACCTTGGCGCTGAGAAGTTCATCGACATTAAGTGCCGTAAGGCTGGCCTTGAGCCCGCTGCTGTTGTACTCGTCGCAACAATTCGTGCGCTCAAGTACCACGGTGGAGCAGATCTCAAGACCATCAGCGAAGAGAATGTTGATGCGCTTGCAAAGGGCTTCGTCAATATCGAGCGCCACATCAAGAATATTCGCGACGTCTATCATCTCCCACTTGTGGTCTCTATCAACCACATGACATCAGATACTGAGGCAGAGGTTGCACTCCTTCGCGAGAAGGTTGAAGCGCTCGGTGTAAAGATTGTTCTCGCACGCCATTGGGCCGAGGGCGGAGCAGGCGCGACTGAACTCGCGCAGACCGTGGTTGAGCTCTGCGATACTCCAAATAAGATGAACTTCGTCTACCCATCAGAGGCGACTCTCTGGGAGAAGGTCACAGCGGTTGCGACAAAGGTTTATGGTGCATCTGAGGTAACAGCTGATGCGAAGGTTCGCGCAAAGCTCGCAGAGTTGCAGGAGAGCGGTTACGGCCACTTCCCAATCTGTATCGCTAAGACGCAGTACTCCTTCTCAACAGATGCTGGCCTACGCGGTGCGCCATCAGGTCACTCGCTCAATATCCGCGAAGTTCGACTCTCGGCAGGCGCTGAGTTCGTCGTTCTTGTCTGCGGTGAGATCATGACAATGCCTGGCCTCCCAAAGGTTCCATCATCAGAGAAGATCGATTTCGTTGATGGCAAGGTAGTAGGACTCTTCTAATGACATATCCGGTCTGGGATTCACAGGTTGCGGAGTCGATCCTTGCCTCTTTGGCAAGCGATCCCGGGCCGGTACTCATTAGTCTTCAAGCACTTCAAGAGCACTTCGGTTATGTGCATTCTGAAGCGGTAGCTCTTATCGCAAGTACATTTAACGTCTCTCGAGCAGATGTACATGGCGTTCTCACCTTCTATCACGAACTACGCACAACACCTGCTCCAGAACACCAAGTGCATATCTGTGCCGCAGAGGCCTGCCAAGCAATGGGCGCTCGTTCACTACAAAGTGAGGTCGAAGGCGCAGTTAGCGCAGAAGTCTCCAAGGTCTATTGCCTCGGAAATTGCGCACTCGCCCCAGCAGCCGTCGTTGATGGGAAGCTCATTGGTCGCGCAACTCTCGCAAAGATTGTGGAGGAGTTGAAGTGAAGATTTTCGTTCCGAACGATAGCGCTGCTCGCTCCATCGGAGCAGATGCAATAGCCGTTGCCATTACGGCAGAGGCAGCGAAGCGCGGAGTAGCAATTGAGTTGGTGCGTAATGGAACTCGTGGCGCGCTCTGGCTTGAGACCCTCGTTGAAGTTGAGGTGGGTGGGGAGCGCATTGCATACGGTCCAACAACGGCCGATGATGTCGCATCTCTCTTTGATGCAAAGTTCTATGAAGGTGGTAGCCACCCACTTTCACTCGGTGCAACAGAGAAGATTGAGTGGTTTGCCAAGCAAGATCGAGTCACCTTCTCGCGCGTTGGAGTCAATAGCCCGCTCGATCTCGAAGGCTATATCTCCCTCGGTGGTTACGCAGGTCTGAAGAAGGCGCTCTCGCTCTCTGCCGATGCTGTCGTTCAAGAGGTCTTGGATTCAGGACTCCGAGGACGTGGTGGCGCCGGATTCCCGGCGGGTATCAAGTGGAAGACAGTCCTTGGTGCGCAGGCTGACCAGAAATATGTTTGCTGCAACGCGGATGAAGGCGATAGCGGAACATTTGCAGATCGCATCCTGATGGAGGCTGATCCATTTACCCTGATTGAAGGAATGACGATTGCTGGCACCGCAGTCGGTGCAACGATTGGGTATATCTATATTCGATCTGAATACCCAGATGCCATCGCAGCGATGCAGGGCGCTATCACGGTAGCTACCTGCGCTGGTTATCTCGGGAAAAATATCTGCGGCTCAGGAAACGATTTTGATCTGCACGTACGCGTAGGCGCAGGTTCCTATGTATGCGGTGAAGAGACGGCAATGCTGGAGAGCATCGAAGGTAAGCGCGGTGTGATCCGTTCCAAGCCTCCGCTTCCCGCTCTCGCTGGCCTCTTCGGTAAGCCAACCATCATCAATAATGTTCTTACACTTGCGAGCGTTCCAGCAATCCTGGCTGATGGCGCAGCGGCCTATGCCGCACGGGGAGTGGGTCGCTCACTGGGTACGCAGATCTTCCAACTCGCTGGCAATATCAAGCGCGGGGGAATCGTTGAGACTGGTTTTGGAATCACACTTGATGCGTTGATCAACGGTTTTGGCGGAGGCACCTTTACAGGTAAGCCACTCCGCGCCATCCAGATCGGTGGCCCACTCGGCGCCTACTTCGGCGTGGAGAAGCTTGATGTATCGATGGATTACGAGTCACTTATTGCAGCTGGCGGAATGCTTGGCCACGGTGGCGTTGTCCTCTTCGATGAGAGCGTCAACCTCGCTGAACAAGCTAAGTTTGCAATGGAGTTCTGCTCGATCGAATCCTGCGGAAAGTGCACCCCGTGCCGTATTGGTTCTACCCGAGGCGTGGAGACGATCGTAAAGATTATGTCTAGCCGTGATGCAGCTGAGATTGCTGAGCAGAAGAGTTTACTGTTAGACCTCTGCGAGGTAATGCGTGATGGTTCGCTCTGCGCAATGGGTGGTCTGACGCCACTTCCAGTAAAGAGCGCGCTAGAGAATTTTCCAAGCGATTTCGAAGGAGCCGCGAAATGACACTGATCATGGAGCCAGATTTTGGAACTCCTGCGGGAAAGAGCGCCAAGCTCGTCACCGTTGAGATTGATGGAAAGAGCGTTGAGGTACCCGAAGATACCTCCATCATGCGCGCCGCTGCCCTCTGCGGCGTCGATATTCCTAAGCTCTGCGCAACCGATACCTTAAAATCTTTTGGCTCTTGCCGCCTCTGCGTTGTTGAGATCGATGGCCGTAACGGAACTCCATCATCCTGCACCACACCGGTCGCTGATGGAATGAAGGTCAGCACTGAGAGCGCCCGCCTCTCCAAACTCCGCCAAGGCGTTATGGAGCTCTACCTCTCCGATCACCCGAAGGAATGCGAAGTGGGGGATCAGTGCAAAGTTCATGGAATGGCGAAGCAGGTCGGACTCACCGATGTTCGCTACGACGGCGCTAACCACCTTGACCTTGAGAAAGATCAATCAAACCCATACTTCACCTTCGACTCGACAGAGTGCATCGTCTGTAATCGCTGCGTCCGCGCTTGTGATGAGGTCCAGGGAACATTTGCTCTCACCATTGAGAACCGTGGCTTTGAGGCACGCGTCTCCTCTGGTGGCACATCATTTATTGAGAGCGAGTGCGTTTCTTGTGGCGCATGCGTTCAAGCATGTCCGACAGGGGCTCTCAAAGAGAAGGCGCTTCTTACCATCGGCCAGCCAACTCGCTCCGTTGTCACAACATGCGCTTACTGTGGCGTTGGTTGCTCCTTTAAAGCGGAGATGAAGGGCGATGAGCTCATCCGCATGATTCCGTTGAAGGCGGGCGGAGCAAATGAGGGCCACTCGTGCGTAAAGGGTCGCTTTGCATATGGCTATGCAACGCACTCCGATCGCATTACTAAGCCGATGATCCGCGAGAAGATTACAGATGAGTTCCGTGAAGTCTCATGGGATGAGGCGATTGCTTTCGCCGCTAACGGTCTGAAGAAGATTCAGGCCGAGTATGGCGCTGATGCGATTGGTGGAATCACCTCGTCACGTTGCACCAATGAAGAGGTCTACGTTGTCCAGAAGATGATCCGTGCTGCCTTTGGTAACAATAACGTTGATACCTGTGCGCGCGTCTGCCACTCACCAACGGGCTACGGCCTTGGTAAGGCATTCGGTACATCTGCAGGAACGCAAGATTTTGAATCTGTGAACTACTCAGATGTCATCATGGTGATTGGCGCTAACCCTGCAGCCGCCCACCCAGTATTCGCCTCTCGCATGAAGCAGGCAGTCCGACGCGGCGCTAAGTTGATCGTTATCGATCCACGCGTCACCGAGACCGTAAAATCTGCACGCGTTCATGCGGATCATCATCTCCAACTTCTGCCTGGCACAAACGTTGCTGTCATCAACGCACTCGCTCACGTCATCGTGACCGAAGGTCTCGTCGATCGTAACTTCGTTAACGAGCGTTGCGATACAGAGTCATTTGCTGCATGGGAGAAGTTCATCGCCCAACCTGAAAATAGCCCAGAGGCGCTAGAGGCAACGACCCGCGTCCCAGCGGAGACCGTTCGCGCAGCTGCTCGCATGTTTGCATCTGCACCGAATGGCGCGATCTACTACGGCCTTGGAGTGACAGAACATAGCCAAGGTTCAACAATGGTGATGGGAATTGCTAACCTAGCAATGGCAACCGGAAATATCGGTCGTAAGGGCGTCGGTGTAAATCCACTCCGTGGTCAGAACAACGTCCAGGGTTCATGCGATATGGGTTCATTCCCTCATGAGTTACCGGGCTACCGCCACATCTCAGGTGATGCAGTACGCGATATCTACAATAAGAAGTGGGGAGTAGAACTCCGCCCCGTCCCAGGTATGCGTATTCCTAATATGTTTGATGCTGCTCTCGCTGGGCAGTTCCGCGGACTCTATGTCCATGGTGAAGATATTGCTCAATCAGATCCCAACACAGTCCACGTCCATGCAGCGCTCCGCTCGATGGATATGGTGATTGTTCAAGATCTCTTCATCAATGAGACTGCCAAATTCGCACATGTATTCCTTCCCGGTACATCATTCCTGGAGAAGGATGGAACATTCACCAACGCAGAGCGTCGTATCAATCGCGTTCGCCCAGTGATGTCATCTAAGACAGGAAAGAGCGAATGGGAGGCAACTGCGCTTCTCTCAGCGGCTATGGGCTATCCAATGCCTTACAAGGACTCTGCTGAGATCATGGATGAGATTGCGGAGACGACCCCTACATTTAACGGAGTCTCCTTCGCGCATTTGGATGAAGTTGGTAGCGTGCAATGGCCTTGTAACGATGCTAATCCGCTTGGCACGCCAACAATGCATATCAATGAGTTCGTACGTGGAGAAGGAAAGTTCAATCTCACGACATATGTTCCTACCGATGAGAAGTCGAACCGCAAGTTCCCACTCTTGCTCACTACTGGTCGCATCTTGAGCCAATACAACGTTGGCGCACAGACCCGTCGTACTGGAAATGTCGCATGGCATAGTGAAGATATCTTGGATATCCATGAATCCGATGCGCAGATGCGTGGAATTGCAGATGGTTCCTGGGTGAAGCTCTCCAGTCGCGTAGGAGAGACCACCATGCGTGCTCGCATCACCGAGACCGTTCCTGCCGGCGTCGTTTATACGACCTTCCACTTCCCAGAATCTGGTGCCAATGTCATCACCACTGATTACTCAGATTGGGCGACTAACTGTCCTGAGTACAAGGTGACCGCCGTTGAAATCTCGCCAAGTGCAAGTGGTCCGACACCTATCAGCGATCATGGCATCGATGGCGATAGCCAGCTCGACTCTATTGTTCGTATGGCGAATCAGATTGCAAAGAGTGCACCAGCAAATGCTGGAATCGAGATTGAGGTAGCGCATCACATCGAGCAGTTCTGGACGCCGCTCATGCGTTCACGTCTAATGAATGATGTGGACCGAAGCAAGCTCGATCCCATCGTCCTGAAGGCGATGGAGTTAGCTGGCGTTAAGTAGTTCTAGAAAAGCTTTCTCGAGGCCGGTCTCTCCCGTAACACGCACTTCAAGGGGGAGGCCGATTCTCTTTGCGCACTTCTCTGCAGCCTCGCGTAGTTCAGGAGTTGGATTCTGAGCAAGCCAGACGACTCGCTTGTAATACTGAAAGTAATCAGGCAAGAGCTCAGGGCGCTTGTCCAGCCCAAGTTCAACAATGACGCTGCGCTCAAATGTTGTGACGAGGAAGTCGGTGAAGAGATAGGTGCCGGCCTCTTCATCTGTCACAGAAGAGATATTCGGGTCGAAGATGTCGTAGCAGAGACTGCCTGTGAGGCGATGGACTTCGCGGCTTTTCAAGACCTCATCGAGTGCGCCAAATGTCCCGCAATCGGCATATGCCACTACACATTTTGAATGCAGTGGTTCAATCCGATCCAGTAGCGCAGCAACCTGCCCAGCAATCAACTTCGGCTGGTTATGGAGGAGGGAGGGAAGGGGATAGATTTCAACTTCAACCTTGTTGCGCGATGCGATAGCGGCGATGTGCGTGGCGATCGCGCCGCACGCAACTACGCCAATACTCATGCTGGAAAGGATAGCTTCGTTACGAAGAGATCATTGAAGTCTGGACGGTCCGAGAGTTCCACATACTTAATCTCATCAAGGAGTGAGGCTGCGCCATTCCGCTCCTGTGCTGAGAGGAGAACCATCTTCGCGCCTTCGCCGGCAACGTTACCGGCCGAGATAATGCGCATGACAGGCAACTTAGGGACGAGACCGATCTTCACTGCGCTAGCAGGGGAGAGGTAGGAACCAAAGGAGCCAGCGAGCAGAACCTGCTGGATTTCACCCTCTGCAATGCCAAATTCTTCAAGTAGGAGCGCCCAACCAGTTGCGATAGCGGCCTTTGCGAATTGGAGTTCGCGGACATCGCGCTGGGTGAGAAATACTGAATCGGATGCATCACCGTCGGCGCCACTCCAGGAGAGGACAAAGACGCGCTCGCCTTCACGAGTAACGAGGCGATCTGCAACCTTTGGTGCGACTTCAGCAGCAATCTCATCACTCACGAAACGGCCACTGTGGTCGAGGAGTCCGAGTTGAACGAGGCTCGCACAAGCATCGACGAGGCCAGAGCCACAGATACCAATCGCTTTTGTATTCTCAATGGTGCCAATTTCAATAGCGCCATCTACAACTTTCACGGTCTCAATAGCTCCAGCGGCAGCGCGAACGCCGCACTTAATGGAGGCCGCCTCGAAAGCTGGACCGGCCGGTGCAGCAGTAGCGAGAATCTTCTCGCCATCGCCCAAGATGATTTCACAGTTTGTTCCGACATCGATGAAGAGGCGGAGGCGCTTATCGCGATCCATTCCTGTGGCAAGAGCGCCGGCGACGATATCGCCACCAACATATGCCCCAAGGCTTGGAAGGATTGCAGCCGTTGCACGGGGGTGAATCGAGATGCCGACATCTGATGCCTTCACACCTGAGTAATCGGCGCTCACCATAATGAATGGTGCGACGCCAAGTGGTTCAGGATTGATTCCCAAGAGCAGCTGAGTCATCGTTGCATTTCCTGCAACAGCTACTTCATAAACATTGAGTGGATCAACGCCAGCTTCAGCAATTACTTCGGCAGCGAGTTCGCTCAAAGTTTGTTGAGCAAGACCGCGCAACTTCTCGAGTGCTGATGAATCCATCATCGTCGCAGAGATGCGCGTGATGACATCTGCTCCGAATGGCTGTTGCTTATTGAGCATCGATGCAACGGCAGCAGGTGTACCTGTATTGAGATCGAGGAGAGTGGCTACGACCGTGGTAGTTCCTAGGTCGAATGCGATTGCATAACGTTTATCAGTTGTATCGCCCGGTTCAACATCAATCAGCTCTTGATCCGCGAAGACGGCAGTGACCTTAAAATAAGTGGAGCGGAGCGTTGATGGGATGTTGCGCATCGCATCGAGTGAGACAGTTGCAGAAATGTCATCCACGGCATCGAGGATGCGGACGATATCGGTGCGCTGATCATGGAGCGTTGGCTCTTCCAGTTCGATATAGCGCTTTTGAATAGATGGACGCAGGATTACCTGGCGGCCAACGCCGACAGTTGCAGCCTTTGGTCGCGTCGTAAGCATCGGAACATCGATTGTTGTATTACTTCCTGCACGCACGAGGCAGGCAAGGCGCCAACCCGCATCAATCTCCGATTGCGTAAAGGCACGGAAATCTAACTTCGAAGGAGGGATATCTCCATCGACAATCTTGACGCGGCATTTCTTACATGTGCCATATCCGCCACAGGTGGAGTCGATCGCAACACCGTTCCAGGAGGCGGCATCAAATGCGCTCACTCCCGTTGGAACGGTGACTGATTTCTCGCCTGCAATTGCGCCCTCTTTATCAAGGGTTCTAAAGGCAAGTTTGATACGCCCTGTTCCATCATGTGCAGGAATCAGGGTTGGATCGAGCTCCTTCTTTGACATCTATTACGCTTTTGCTGCTTCTTGAGCACGGAAACGCGTGATCCAATTTCCGCCCCATTGGTCAAGACCGAGGAGGAGATCTGCTGCACGGACTGATTGAACAATCTCAGGTGTGCGAGCATCCATCACAGCACTTGTAAGTCCATGTGACATGCCTGCAGGCAAAAATGCTGCGTTAATTGCATGGCGATTAGGAAGACCGAATGAGATATTTGAAGCGCCGAGAGTCATATTGAGACCCCAACGCTCGCGGATGATATGAATTGTCTCGAGCGTCTGCTTCACTGAATCTGGCTCAGCGCCAACAGGCATTGCGAGTGGATCGATAACGATATCGTCGTGGGAGATTCCATACTTATCAGCGGCGCGGAGAATCTTCTCTGTGATGATGATGCGCTCACCTGATGTCATGGGGATACCGGTCTCATCGTTAGGAAGACAGATCAGAGCCGCGTTATGGCGCTTGATGAGAGGCATGATGATCTCCATGCGGTCATCTTCACCCGTTGTTGAGTTAACCAAGGCCTTACCCTCGTAAACCTCAAGGCCTGCCTCAAGCGCTTCGATAACAGAGGAGTCGATACAGATAGGAGCATCAGTAAGGCTCTGTACCAACTTGATTGCGCTAGCAAGAAGAGCTGGCTCATCGGTCAATGGAACGCCCATATTCACATCGAGAACATCTGCCCCGCCATCGATCTGGTCGCGAACATCCTTCTCAATGGTGGAGAGGTCGCCTGCACGGAGGAGCTCCTGAAACTTCTTGCGACCAGTTGGATTGATGCGCTCACCAATAATCACGAAGGGTTGGTCGTGGCCCATTGTGACGGTCTTTGTTGCAGACTTCAGTACGGTGTGCATTCTTTGCTCCTATAGGTTGTGTGGTGTTCGGCCAAGATCGGTCATTAAACGTTCAAGGGTGTCATCGTGGCGGAAATCTGTTACATGGATGCCGCGGACACCTGGGAGAGTGAGCGCATGCTTGCACTGCTCGAGAGCAAGTTGGTATGCGGCTTCACTCTGATCTTCTGCACTTGCAACGCGAGCGATGACATCTGCTGGAACATCGATTCCAGGGACCTTATCGTTCATGAAGTTCAGTGGCTTTGAGCTCTTTACGAGAACAACGCTTGGAAGAAGCGCGAGATCTGGAGCGAGGGCATGTACGCCTCGCGCAAAGTTCTCTAAGCGATCAGGGTGATACCCAATCTGAAGTTGGAGCATCTGTGCGCCCGCCTCGTGCTTCTTGATTGCACGTTGTACGCGGTAATCAAAGGGATGGGTAAAAGGATTCTCAACTGCCGAGATAAAGAAGTTTGGTGCTGGTTGAAGCTTTCTGCCCGAGAGATAGGTGCCGCTATTGAGAATCGATGCAACGTTGACCGCTTGTGGGCCATCGAGATCGAAGACGCGACGGGCCTCAGGTTCGTCTCCAGCAGTGACATCATCACCGGTGAGGAGGGCGATGTTCTCAATCCCGTGGAGATTGGCTCCCGCCATATCTGCCTGAATCGCAATGCGGTTCTTATCGCGGCAGACAATCTGCAGGATCGGCTCAAGCCCAAAGTTCTTCATTGCAATTGCAACGGAGAGATTGGAGGCATGTGCGTGCGCAGCGGTGTTATCTGTTGAGTTTGCAGCAACGAACCAAGGGGAGAGGCGGGCTACGTTCTTCTCGACCGCTGCCATTCCTCCGCCATCAATGACGGGGAATTCAACGGTGAAGACGAGATCTTTACTGTTCTGTAAACGTTCGCGAAGTGCTGACATTACTTCTGACTCTCTTTGCGTGCGCGCCAACCTGCAGGCAACCAAGCATCGCGCTTAGTAATCAAGTTGATCCAGGAAGATGTTCCCTTAAGGCGCATATCCACCGGTGGACGGAGCTCGTTGTAATGATCCTTCCAAATCTGTGGAAGATGCAACTTATCCTTCCGCTCATATGCCTTTACCCAGACGCATTGCATCTCTGGCTTCACTTCGCAATGTCCATCTTCGCGGACCCCACCGCATGGACCGTTACGTAGTGTCTTAGGGCATGTCATCGGACAGACCATTCCCGTGGAATGGAGGACGCATTGGCCGCACATCTGACAGCCCCACACTGGCTTCTTTAAACCGTGTTCAACTGTCAACAAGAGGGGGAGAAGTTTTCTCCCAGCAGATTCGAGTGCCATTTATGCGTTTACGAGCGCGCGCTTCTTCTGAATGAGATCCTTTGCAACACGGACAGCGGTTGATGCATCAGCTGCATAACCATCCGCGCCCACTGCATCGGCGTACTCCTGAGTTACTGGTGCTCCGCCGACCATGATGATGACGTTATCGCGGATTCCAGCCTTGGTGATCTCGTGGATATTCACCTTGAACATTGGCATTGTCGTTGTAAGAAATGCAGACATTCCGACGATATCCGGCTTGTGCTCTTCGATGGCAGCGATGAACTTCTCTGGTGCAACCTGAACGCCAATATCAATAACATTGAATCCGGCGCCTTCGAGCATGATGTTAACAAGATTCTTGCCGATATCGTGAACGTCACCCTTGACTGTACCCATCAAGAATGTTCCAACGGTCTCAGCGCCTGTCTGTGCGAGAAGTGGACGGAGCACATTGAGTGCACCAGACATTGCCTTACCAGCAATAAGCATCTCAGGAACAAAGTAGTCACCGCGTTCGAAGCGCGCACCAACCTCTTCAAGCGCAGGAATGAGCGCTTCGAAGAGGATTGCATCAGGAGACATTCCCTCTGCCAATCCCTTATTGGTGAGATCGAGTACTGCAGGTGCATTTCCGACCATGGTCTCATCAAAGAGGCCCTTGATAATCTCCTCGTGGCTCATGCTGCTCCTACCTTTCCTATATTTTGCTGTGTGTGGGGTTGATTTCTCTTGATCTCTGAAAGTATTAATTGGGCCATTGGTTCAAGGCTCTTTGCCGGCATCCGCGGTGTTGGACCCGAGAGTGATATCGCACCGATAGCTCTTCCGTTAGCGCCGAAGAGGGGAGCAGCTACTGCGGTGAGACCCTCTTCAAGTTCATCAATGATTGTGGCAAATCCTTGAGCGCGCACCTTCTCTAACTCTGCATCCAACTTTGCACGCGTCGCGATGGTGGAAGGTGTGTACTTCTCAAGGCGTCCAGTTGGAAGTGGAACAACACTGTGCGCCAAGAGAATCTTTCCTAGAGCAGAGGCGTTATATGCAACTTTCTTTCCTACCCAATTCGTTGCACCTAATAAATAATGTCCATCAACCTGATCGATGAGGTTGATATATCCATTCCCAGCTACTGCAAGGTTTGCAGTCTCGCCAGTCTCATCTGCAATCTTTTGAAGCACAGGACGCATCTGCGCAATAAGGATAGATTCGTGATTATGTGCGCGAGCAAATGAATTTAAAACCTGACCTGGGAGAAATGCTCCGCTTCGATCGCGCTGCAGGACACCTTGACGTTCCATCGCTGCGAGAAGACGTGATGTTGTGCTCTTAGGAAGTTCGTGACGCTTTGCAAGATCACTCAAATAGAGTGGAGATTTCTCTTCAAGGATATTAAGAAGAAGTGAGAAGGCTCGATCAACAGCTTGTGTGCCGTGTGAAAGTTCACTGCTAGCCATTTGCTCTTGCCTCTCCTCTCGCAAAAGATGTTCCATAATATGGAACCCCTGTTCCACTTTTCTAGCGTATTCTCTGAGCGGTTTAAGGTCAATAGGCGCGCGAGTGTGGCTACTATCGGCTTTAGTTGGGCGGGGAACCCCTCGTACCAGTCGTCGAAACTTCCTAAAGGAGTCTGCACGTGTTCATCAACAAGATGCCTCGATATGAAATTTTGAGTGAAGAGTCGATGGCGACCCTAACTAAGGGTTGGCGCCGAATCGTCTCTGAGATCGGCATCGAGTTCGCAAGCCCTTGGGCCGTTGAAATGTTGAAAGAGGCAGGACAGGAAGTATCTGGCGAGAATGTGAAGTTCGATCCTGATTGGATCCTTGCTCAGGTCGCTAAGGCGCCAAGTGAGTTCGACCTTCGTGCGCGCAACCCAAAGCGGAGCGTCCATATCGGTGGAAATGCAATGGCATTCGGTGGCGTCTATGGGCCGCCATTTGTGCGCGAAGGCGATGTTCGCCGCGAGGGTACATTCGCGGACTTTGAGAATTTCTGTCGTCTAGCACAGAGCTTCGATGCTCTCGATAGCGTCGGCGGCGTTGTAACTGAGCCAAATGATTTGAATCTCGATACACGCCACCTTGATATGGCATTTGCTGCAGCAACTCTTACCGATAAGTTCTTCATGGGTAACGTTGTTACTGCAGAGAACGCACGCGACGTCATCGCAATGGCTGAGATCATCCATGGCGGACGTAAGGCGATTGAAGAGACGCCAGCACTCATCTCGCTTATTAACTGCAACTCTCCACTTCGCTGGGATGATCGCATGCTCGATTCACTCCGTGAATACGCGCTCGCTGGTCAGCCAGTAGTGCCAACACCATTCTTGTTGATGGGCGCAATGAGCCCAGTAACAATCCCTGCAACACTCGCACAGCAGATGGCAGAGGCGCTCTCCGGTATTGCGCTTGCTCAGTTGATCCGCCCAGGAACACCAGTTGTATTTGGATCATTCCTCTCTAACGTTGATATGCAATCTGGCTCACCACAGTTCGGAACACCTGAATCAGGTATCGGACTTCTCTGCACTGGTCAGATTGCTCGTAGCCTCAACCTCCCATTCCGTGGCGGTGGCGGACTTAACTCATCACAGACAGTCGATGCGCAATCTGCGTATCAGACCATGATGACGATGATGCCAACCTTCCTCTCTGGAACAAACTGGGTCATGCATACTGCTGGTTGGCTCGAAGGTGGACTCGTCTCCTCATACGACAAGTTCATTGTTGATATTGAAATTCTCCAATCACTCATGGCTGAGTTCACTCCACTTGAGTTCAATGAGGATTCACTTGCATTCGATGCGCACCTTGAAGTTGGTCACGGTGGTCACTTCCTCGGTGCAGCGCACACAATGGAGCGCTTTCGCGACTGCTTCTACCGTCCATTCCTTACTAACTCAGATAACTATGAGCGTTGGACACGTCTAGGTCAGAGAGATACTCGTGCTCGTGCAGAGGAGATCTGGAAGGATCGCCTCGCTAAGTACGAGAAGCCAGAGATGGATGCATCCATTCTCGAAGGCCTCACTGATTTCGTGAATAAGCGCAAGAGTGAGCTCCTCTAAGTCTCTCTTCATCGGAGGGGAGTGGGTAGCCGCCTCCGATGGTGGAGTGCGTGAGATCCATAGCCCTCATGACAACGCTTTAGTAGCAACCGTCTCTGAAGCGACGAAGGAAGATTCACTGCGCGCAATCGCAGCAGCAAGAGCCAGCTTTGATTCCGGCGTATTCACATCGTGGCCGCTTCTGGCACGTTGTGAGTTTGTCGAGAAGATTGCAGATCTGATTGATCGTGATGCCGAGATCTTGGCTGGGCTTGAGAGCGGCGATACCGCAAAGCGGATGATTGAAGCGCGTTATGACATGGCGGATATCGCCGCAACATTTCGCCACTTCGCATCCCTCGGTAAGAAGTTGCACGATCGCACCGTTGATGTTGGCGATCCAAAGATCACAAGCAAGATTGTTCATGAGGCGGTTGGCGTCTGTGCACTGATTGGTCCGTGGAATTATCCATTGCTTCAAATCTCGTGGAAGGTCGCTCCAGCACTTGTTTCGGGATGCTCCTTCATCGTGAAGCCAAGTGAGTTAACCCCATCCACCGCAATTCATCTTATGAAACTTCTTGCCGAAGCAGGTCTTCCTGCTGGCGTTGCGAATCTCATTCTCGGCGGGGGAGCAACAGCAGGTGCACCTCTTACTGAGGACCCACGCG
This sequence comes from Actinomycetota bacterium, assembly GCA_947452525.1. GTDB lineage: Bacteria > Actinomycetota > Actinomycetes > Nanopelagicales > Nanopelagicaceae > PALSA-747. The sequence continues at coordinate 12,080 of CANGCW010000002.1, read as the reverse complement.
TTGATCTCGTCTCGTTCACCGGTGGACTTGTCACTGGAAAGCGAATCATGGCTACTGCTGCGCAGACGGTGAAGAAGGTTGCACTCGAACTCGGCGGCAAGAATCCCAACATCATCTTCGCTGATGCCGATATCGATGCTGCGATTGATAATGCAGTAACTGCGGCATTCCTACACTCAGGGCAGGTCTGCTCCGCAGGCACTCGACTCCTCGTTGAAGAGTCGATTCATGATCGTGTTGTGAATGAGATAGTTCGGCGCGCTGGCGAGATTCATTTAGGTGGACCAAGAGATGAGCAGGCGGAGACTGGACCGCTGATTAGCGAGGGTCATCTCAAGAAGATTGAGGAATATATGCAGAATGCGATCGCCGATGGTGCGCGCCTTCTCGTTGGCGGAAAGCGAGCCACGCGAAGTGATCTCAAGAATGGCTGGTACTTCGAGCCAACCGTTCTCGACGGTTGCACAACAAAGATGAGTTGCGTTCAAGATGAATCCTTCGGTCCAATCCTCACTGTTGAAACCTTCTCGACGAAGGAAGAAGCGGTAGCACTCGGAAATGACACTATTTACGGATTATCTGGAGCAGTATGGAGCCGTGATGAGGGCAAGGCGCAAGAGGTTGCGGCAAAACTTCGCCACGGAACTATCTGGGTAAATGATTACGGTCCATACCGCCCTCAGGCGGAGTGGGGTGGCTTTAAGGCATCTGGAGTTGGCCGCGAACTCGGCGAACATGGATTGAGTGAATACCTTGAAACCAAGCACATATGGACCAATAATAAGCCCGCCCGCTCAGGGTGGTTCCTCGATCGTAGCGAGAGTACAGATGATGGAAAGGGTTCTACTCAATGAGTGCTGATTCACCGATGATTCAGGTTAAAAATCTTTGGAAGGTCTTCGGATCTAACCCAGATAAAGTCATTGGCACAGAGCTCGCCTCACTCACCCGTTCAGAGTTGCGCGCAAAGACCGGAAACACTGTCGCAGTCCGCGATGTCTCATTTGATGTTGCACCCGGTGAAGTATTTGTAGTTATGGGCCTATCGGGCTCAGGTAAATCAACCCTCGTTCGTTGCATGACTCGATTGATCGAGCCAACAGCGGGGGAGTTGATCTTCAGCGGTGAAGATATTCTCAAGGTAGATGGCAATCGCCTGCGCGAACTCCGCCGTACCAAGTTCTCCATGGTCTTCCAGCACTTTGGCCTTCTTCCGCATCGTAAAGTTATCGACAATATTGCCTATCCGCTTGAGATTAATGGCGTTGGAAAAGCAGAGCGCCATAAGCGCGCACAGGAAGTAATTGAACTGGTCGGTCTCAATGGATATTCAGAGGCCTATCCAGAGCAACTCTCGGGTGGAATGCAGCAACGCGTGGGACTTGCTCGTGCACTTGCAGCAGATCCAGAGATTATGTTCCTCGATGAGCCATTTAGCGCACTCGATCCACTCATCCGACGCGATATGCAGAGCGAGGTTATTCGCCTCCATCACGAACTCGGAAAGACTATGGTCTTTATTACCCATGATCTCCAGGAAGCAGCGAAGGTTGGCGATCGCATAGCGATCATGCGCGACGGTGCCCTGATTCAAGTGGGAACACCAGCAGAACTCGTTGCAAACCCTAAGGATGAGTACGTTGCCAACTTCGTCCGCGACATTGCAAAGTCACATGTTCTTACCCTTCGCTATATCGCCCGCCCATTGCGCAGTGATGAGAGTGCGGCAACTGTGGAACTTGATGCTGATCTCATCATCCGTGAGGCACTTCCAACAGTTCTAGAAGCACACCGTCCAATCCATGTGGTGAGCGGAGGAAGTTCAATCGGTGTCGTCTCTGCGGAGGATGTCCTAGCCCTCATTGCGAGCGTTAATTAATGTATAGAAAGCTGCTCGAGCGCAAGGGATATTTCTTCCTTGGATTTATCGCTCTCTGGTACGCGCTCTCCAAGATCTTCTTCGATAAGGCGACCTGGGAACTTGGTATCGCAGATAACACTTCATTCACAAATGTGGTGGGAGATGCAGCTGGTGCGATTAGCGGTAATAGAACGCATAGCCCATTCTTCGTCTACTTCTTCAATCCCATTCGCCTTTTTATTAATGGCTTCGTCGATATCATCCGAAATCTGATTGCAACCCCTTCCAACGGGCACGCAGCTCCTACGATTGGTTGGCTAGGTGTTATCGCCATCTTGGCCTTTATCACTCTGGCTACAAGTCGTATCCGCATGGCGATCCTGGTTATCACTTTCCTCTTGGGTTGTGGCGCTCTTGGAATGTGGGCCGACACCATGGATACGCTCGCGATGACCCTCGCTGCAGTGCTGCTCTCGCTCGCAATCGGCATCCCGTGTGGAATTTGGGCTGGCCTCTCAGACCGCGTCTTAAAATTATTTACGCCAATACTTGATCTCGCACAGATTCTTCCAACGATGGTCTATCTCGCACCGCTCGCACTCTTCTTTATGATTGGCGAAGCTTCGGCGACAATCGCAACGATGATCTACAGCGTTCCTATCTCGATTCGCATCACATCGCATGCAATCCGTTCACTCAATTTCTCACCGGTTGAGGCATCTATCTCCATGGGCGCGACGAAGAAGCAGACCCTCTCCAAGGTTCAACTTCCTATGGCGAAGCAAATGATTGTTCTCGGCGTTAACCAGACTGTGATGGCAGCGCTCTCATTCGTTGTTATCGCTGCTCTCATTGCAGCGCCTGGTCTTGGAAAACCAGTCATCTCCGCTCTTACAATCCAGAACACAGGACGCGGCTTTGTGGCAGGCCTCGCGGTTGTACTTGTTGCGATCATGTTGGATCGCGCGACAAGCGCCGCCGCAATGAAGCAGAAGGCATTCATTCCGCCAACGGAGAGTGAGAAGCGCCGCAAGCGCCTCAATGTCAGCATTGCAGGAGCCGTTGCACTTGGCGCAACCATCGCCTCGCACTTCGTCACCGCACTTGGAAACTTTCCTGATAACTTTGATATCGCAACGCCAATCTCCAATGCAACTAACTCCTTTGTAAATTTCTTAGTGAACGATGTCTCCTTCCTTACTGTGGGATTTAAAGACATCATCTCAATCCGAGTCCTCAATCCGATTGAGGATATGTTGGCTCGTGCTCCCTGGTTTATGACACTTACGATGTTTGTTATCGCGGCTCTCGTCCTTGCAGGTAAGCGGATTGCCTTCCTTACCTTCGTTCTACTCTCTGCAATCGCAGCGACAGGACTCTGGTTCGATGCGATGATCACCCTGACTCAGACCATCGTTGCCACACTTCTCACCATGATTGTTGGCGTAGCGCTCGGCATCTGGGTGGGAAGAAGTAAGAGGGCTGACTCTCTTTTGCGGCCATTCCTAGATGCCGGTCAGACAATGCCTGCCTTCGTATACCTTGTTCCGATTCTTGGTCTCTTTGGTCCAACGCGCTTCACGGCGATCGCAACGGGTATCGTCTATTCGATTCCCGTCGTTGTAAAGATTGTGGGAGAGGGCATTAGAAGCGTCCCCGAATCGATGATTGAAGCGGCTACCGCTGCCGGCTCGAATGTCCGCCAGATTATTACCAAAGTTCAATTGCCGGCGTCTAAGCGTGCGCTCATGCTCGCTGCGAATCAGGGAATGATCTTTGTGCTTGCTGTGATTGTTATTGGTGGCTTCGTAGGTTCTGGTGGACTCGGCTACATCGTCATTATGGGAAGCTCTAAGCCAGAGCTTCAGGGCAAGGGCTTAGTCGCTGGTTTCGTCATTCTCCTTCTCGGAGTGGCGATTGACCGCGTCGCCCAAGCCGCATCCCGTCGCGCATAACTTCTCGATTCTCCAGAAGTAGCATCTCGCCAGAAGTACCATAATGTGAAACAAAAATTATTATGGAGAAGACCCTAGAAAGTGATGCAGGTAACGCTTACACTCCTCGCAACACGTAAATTATCCGAGGAGGGGTAATGAAATTAACTTCACGACGCAAGATTGCACTTGCATCTTCAGTCATGATTTCAGCCTTTGCTATGACTGCAACATTCCAGTCATCGTCAAAAGCTGCTGATTGTGGCACATGGGGAATCGCAATGCACGCTTGGAATGGCTACACAGCTTCTGCACAGGTAGTAACCGAAGTTGCTAAGGCACAGGGTTGCACCATCAATCAGTCAACACTTACTGAGGGTGGAACTACCTATGATGCAATGGAAGCCGGCACCACCGATGTGATCATCGAAGATTGGGGCGGCGGACGTTGGCAGAAGTGGACCGATCGCGGCGCAGTAGTGCTCGTCGGAGCTAACGGAAACGTTGGAAAGATCGGAATGTTTGTAGCTCCATGGATGGTCAAGAAGTATCCAGGAATTACCAACTCAAAGAATTTGAATAAGTACGCATCACTCTTCAAGACCGCTGATTCAGGTGGCAAGGGTGCATGGTTCGAAGGCCCTCCAGGATATACAACCATTGGCGAGAAGATGATTAAGGCCAATAAGTTGAAGTTCAAGGCGATTGCTACTGGTTCTGAGGCAGCTCTTATCTCAACCATTACCAAGGCTGAGAAGAATAAGAAGCCTGCACTTATCTACTGGTGGGAGCCATCAACACTCTTCGTGAAGGTACCTGGCCTTGATAAGGCTCGCGTTAACTTCCCTAAGAACGATTGGTCAGATGCCGCAAAGGCATCAGGCCTTACCGATTATCCAGCAACACCACTTGAGAAGCTCGCTACAAAGAAGCTCATGGACTCAGGTTCAGTCTTCGCAAAGATTGTAAAGAACTTCAAGTGGACAAATGCAGATCAGAACGCTGTTGCGGCAGATATCGAAGGTGGCATGACACCTGAGAAGGCAGCACAGAAGTGGATCAAGGCGCACCCAGCTCAAGTTAAGGCTTGGCTCGCGTAAGTAATTAATTAAGTCAACAAACTGCCCAACTGACTATAATCAGTTGGGCAGTTTTACTTTGAACGGAGTTGTTCGTGGAAATGTACGATTACATCATCGTTGGTGGCGGTTCAGCAGGTTCGGCTCTCGCAGCGCGATTGAGCGAAAACCCAGAGAAGAGCGTTCTCGTTCTTGAAGCTGGACGAAGAGATTTTAAATGGGATGTATTCATTCATATGCCAGCAGCTTTAGCATTCCCGATTGGTAGCAAATTCTACGATTGGAAGTACGAGTCAGAGCCAGAGCCATTTATGAATAACCGTCGCATCTACCATGCGCGCGGAAAGGTCCTCGGCGGTTCAAGTTCAATTAATGGCATGATCTTCCAACGCGGCAATCCGATGGATTACGAGCGCTGGGCACGTGATGAGGGAATGGCTAATTGGGATTACGCACATTGCCTTCCATACTTCCGGAAGATGGAGAACTGCCTCGCCGATCCCAAGAGTGAGTTCCGCGGTGGTTCAGGTCCGCTGAAGTTAGAACGTGGACCATCGAAAGGCCCACTCTTCGCCGCATTCTTTAAGGCAACAGTTGATGCGGGATACCCGCGCACAGATGATGTGAATGGTTTTAAGCAAGAGGGCTTTGCCCGTTTTGATCGCAACGTCTACCGCGGCCGTCGCCTCAGCGCAGCCCGTGCCTATCTCTATCCAGCGATGAAGCGTAAGAATCTCACCGTAAAGACACGTGCGATGGTTACAAAGGTTCTCTTTGAAGGTCAACGCGCAGTCGGCGTCGAGGCAATCATCAAGGGCAAGAAGACCATCATTAACTCCCGTGAAGTTATTCTCTGCGGTGGAGCAATTAATACGCCACAGATTCTTCAGCTCTCCGGAGTTGGCAATGAGAAGGATCTCAACGCGCTTGGTATCCCGGTAGTGAAGAACCTTCCAGGAGTTGGAGCGAATCTTCAGGATCACCTCGAGGTCTACGTCCAATACAAGTCTTTGAAGCCTGTTACCCAGCAGCCAAGTCTTAAGGTCTGGAAGCGCCCATTTATCGGTGCAGCCTGGCTCTTCCTACGTAAGGGTCCTGGAGCAACAAATCACTTTGAAGCGGGCGGATTTACCCGTTCCAATGAAGAGGTTGAGTATCCAAATCTCATGTTCCACTTCTTGCCTCTGGCAATTCGTTACGACGGAACTGGGCCTAAGGGCGGACATGGTTATCAAGTCCACGTTGGTCCGATGTACTCCGATGCCCGCGGAACAGTAAAGATTAAGAGTAAGGATCCACTCGAACATCCTGCTCTGCAATTTAACTATCTCTCGACAGATCAAGATCAACGCGAGTGGGTAGAGGCAGTTCAGGTTGCCCGCCGTATCCTCACCCAGCCAGCGATGAGCGAGTTCAACGGGGGAGAGTCCTCTCCTGGATCATCGGTCTCAACTCCGGAAGAGATTCTCGACTGGGTTCGTAAAGATGGAGAGACCGCTCTACATCCATCATGTACTGCGAAGATGGGAACAGATGAGATGTCAGTTGTTGATCCGGAGACGATGAAGGTTCATGGCCTTGAAGGTCTTCGTGTCTGCGATGCATCTGTATTCCCATATGTCACCAATGGAAATATCTACGCACCCGTAATGATGGTTGCTGAACGTGCTGCTGATTTGATCCAGGGCAAGGCGCCGCTACCTGCAGAGCACACTGAGTTCTATCGCCATGCCAAGCGAGGATAACGCGCCCTCTTCTATATCAAAGGTACGAGCAATACCAAGCGATACAGAAGTTCCCGCTACAGATAGCGTTGTGGTTGAAGAGCCACTCGAGATTCGCATCCGTAGAGGTGAGGCTGAAGAACAACTTGGCATAACAATGCGCACACCAGGTGCGGATCTTGATCTCGCTGCTGGATTCTTGTGGGGAGAGGGCTTTCTCGCTCACCCGGAGAACCTCCTTGAGGTAAAGGTCTGCGCTGATCGCTCGCTCACACCTCGGCAACGAGCAAATGTTGTCATTGCAAAGGTTGCTGTAAACGCCCCTGCCCAACCTCGCACAATGGAACGACGTTTCACCATGACGAGCGCGTGTGGTGTCTGTGGTTCGACGAATATCTCGGATTTACGGACACGTGGCACATCTAACGTGGAGCAGACGCATCACTCGCTAGCAGAGTTAGCTAGCTACGCAGAGGCGCTCAATGGCCGCCAAGCAATCTTCACAAAGACTGGCGGTCTGCATGCCGCAGTTTTGATAGATCCAGCGGGAAAGCCGGTAATTGCTCGTGAAGATGTTGGTCGCCATAACGCCGTTGATAAAGTGATTGGCGCCGCCCTTATGCAAGCACTTCTCCCGCTATCTGGTTACAGCATTGTCGTCTCTGGGCGAGTCGGTTACGAGATAGTTCAGAAGGCAATCTGCGCCGGAATTAGCGCACTTATCGGAGTCTCCGCGCCAACCTCGTTGGCGATTGAGGTCGCGGATGAGTTTGGATTAACGCTTCTCGCCTTTGCCCGTGATGGCAAGGCGAAGAGATTTACTTCGCTGACTTAATCCAATAATCGTTGAGGTACTTCTCACCCTCATCGCAGAAGAAAGTAACGACATTCTCAACGCCATACTGAACCTTGAGGCGTTGAGCAGCGAGCATATGAGCTCCCGATGATGGTCCGACGAAGAGGCCATGAACACGTGCGAGTCGACGCATCTCTTCAATAGCCTCATCGGAGTGAATATCAACAAATCCATCGAGTTCAGCATGGTGGCGCTGAACAATTCCTGGCACGAAGCCATCTGCAATTCCTTCGATGAGATGCTTACTTACCTCACCGCAAAGAATCGTGCATGACTCTGCTGGTTCAAGTGCAATGACCTTACAGTTTGGATTAGCGGCTTTAAATGCTTGACCAACACCGACGATTGTTCCGCCGGTTCCGACGCCACCGATAACGAGATCTGGGAGGACTGGCATCTCGCTCAGAATCTCCTGACCGAGCCATTCGCGGTTCTCAATCACATTCCACTCATTATCAAATTGCTGTGGCGCAAAATATCCTGGCTGCTCGCCGATTCGACGAGCCTCATCGAGCGCGTCATTTACGTGGAAGTCACCCATCGTATGCACCTCTGCACCGAATGCTTGGCTGATAGCGGTGCGCTCAGGACTCATATTGTCGGGCATGATGACGAGCATCTTGTAGCCCTTAACAGCTGCGACCATCGACATCGCATTTCCAGTGTTTCCGCTACTTGCTTCAACGATTGTATCGCCAGGCTTAAGAAGACCTTCACTCTCGGCGCGCTCAATCATGTACTTCGCAATGCGAGCCTTGATTGAACCCGATGGATTCATAAACTCCATCTTCACCCAGATACCCTCGATATTGATGAGCGGCGTATTGCCGATCGCGTCGAGGATTGTGTTCATCTTCTTTACCTGTGTCATGGGTGAATTATTGAGGTTTATTGCTCCGCATAGTGGGATTTTTGTTCCATAAAGTGGAACACCTAGCCGCCTGCAAACTTTGGCAATACGTGGATTTCCACGCCCTGCGCAAGTGACTTATTGAAATTGCTCTCAGAGATTCCATCAACGAGGAATGTGCAGCTCTGAATTAAGTTGCCGAATTCCTCGGAGTGGGCGCGGCAGAACTGTCGTAGATCTTCAAGAGTGGAGAGCTCTAACGAGAGTTCACTCGCTCCAACTGCCGCTCGGGCTGCAGCGAAGAATCTCACGGTGTGCATGGCTTGATTCTGCCACACCCGGCTCGGACACGATTACGATTCGCTTATGTTTACCCCTTGGCCCAAAGATCGCACCCCGGCTCGTGTCACGGGGGATGAGAGGGCGATGGCGAACTCGCTCTTGGATTTTCATCGCGAGACGGTGCTGGCTAAATGTGAAGAGTTAAGCGAGGAGCAACTTCGCACAACTCCAGTTCCTAACTCGCCACATTCACTCATTGGCATTCTTCGCCACCTCACCCATGCCGAACTTTTCTGGAGCCAAGAGGTGCTCGAGGGTAAGAGTGTTCACGAGATTGGCTATTTTTATGGAACTGAAAATGATGATCCGGATTTCTTCAATCTCATATCGCACCCTATTTCGGAAGTATTTACTAACTTTCAGTCAAGTGTGGATCGCTCCAGGAAGTCAATGGCATCCAAAGATTTAGATGCTCACTTTTTCAGTAGCGCTTACGGCCGAGAGGTCTCGGCTAGATTTGTGCACCTGCATCTTCTTGAAGAGTATGCGCGTCACCTTGGCCATATGGATATGATCCGAGAAGCACTCGACGGAAAGATCGGATACTGATGATCACGATTCCGTACGGAACAGATCCGGATCAGGTCATTGATCGCTACGAGCAGTTCTCCTCCGCAAAGCCACGTATCGTTCTGATTCACGGTGGATATTGGGGTGTCGAGTGGAACCGCGATCACTTTAAGAAGGTTGCTGAGGCGCTCTCAGCGTTGAAGTGGAATCTCTCTTCCATCGAATATCGTCGCCGTCCGGGTGACCCAGATACTCTCGTCAAAGATGTGCGAAGCGCGCTCGACACCTTTATTAACGAGAAAATCATCCTTGTTGGATTCTCTGCAGGTGGCCATCTCGCTCTCATCACGGAGCGCTTCTACTCAAATGTCATCGCGGTTATTGGACTCGCTCCGGTCGCGGATATGGAGGAGACCGAGACGCGTGGTCTAGGACAAGGAGCGGTCGCTGAATGGTTAGAAGCGCCCGCGAGCTCTCGACCAGATCTTGATCCGATGAAGTTGCCTGCTCCTCGCGCACCACTCTTTATTATTCAAGGCACTGTAGATGACCGCGTCCCCTTTGAAGTGACACAGGGATATTTGCGAAACTGCAAATCAAAGGGCTCAACGGTTACCTTCTTCCCACTTGAAGGAATCGGACACTTTGAATTCACTGAACCAACAGGACCGACGTGGGAAGCGCTCTTAAAGGCTCTCGAACTTGCACAGTAAGTCAACGATGAAGAATTGGCTGATTCTTCTCGCCTGCATGGCGAGCTGGGGTGTATCAAACCCCCTGGCTGATATTGCAGTCACCAGATTCGCACCTCTCACGCTGACCGCTATTGAGTGCACGGTGGGCTTTCTTTTCTTAGCCGTCGTCCGGTTATTTCAGAACCACGTAAAAGTAAGGTGGCGTTATCTCTGGTGGATTGGTGCACTTCAGCCCTTTGCAGCATGGCTACTCGGTAATTACGGTTACAAATCTGCCACTGCGAGTACTGGCGTCATCATTCTCTCTTCCGAGGCGATCTTCTCGTTGTTGATTGCCCGCCTCTGGCTTGCACATAAAATTTCACGCGCATCTCTTCTTGCTGTCGCGATTGGAATAGTTGGAGTCGCACTTGCAGCCGGTGGCTCACTCTCTGCCGGTGGTGGCGCGATCTTCTTCTTGCTCTCCGCTCTTCTCTTCGGTATTTATTCAACAGGGATGCGTAAATATTTGATGGGCGAAGACCCTTTCTCTGTTGCCTTTGCACAGACAACTGTTTCAGCACTGCTCTCGCTCCTTGTTTTTGCATCGTTTCATCGCCATCTCGAGAGTGCACCTACCCATATCTGGATTGCGGCAATCGCCTCTGGAATCTTTGGTGTTGGCCTTCCCTTTGTTGCCTTTAACTTTCTCTCCTCAAAGTTGCCGAGCAAGGTAACGGGTTCGGCCCTCAACCTGATTCCAGTCGCTGGAGTTGCAGCAAGTGCGCTGCTCGGGAGGGGAGTACCAACGCTTATTCAGGGTGTTGGTGGCGCACTTGTCCTCTTCAGTATCTGGGGCGTTTCTCGAGCTGCCTAATCTCAAAGTAATTACTATTGCCGAATGAAGAAGAGCTCGCAGTCCTGGCTACCTGGCTTTATCGCTCTCGGAATCGTCTGGGGTAGTTCTTTTCTCTTCATCAAGTGGGGCCTTGAGTCGCTTACATCGATCGGCATCGCATTCGGACGAGGATTAATTGGCGGAACAACTCTTCTGATCTACTCAGCAATGACAAAGAGCAAATTACCTAATAAGGCCAAGGATTGGTTCCACCTGGCCGTTCTCGCTCTGTTACTCAACGCGGTTCCTGGTTATCTCTTCGCCTTTGGTGAGCAGCATGTATCCAGCGTTATGGCCGGGCTACTTAATGCCACGACACCTTTGATGACCGGAATCATCATCTCCTTCGCCTTTAAAGAGCAGAGAATCAATAAAGACCAGAGCCTTGGAATTCTTCTTGGCTTTCTCGGCATCGCATCTCTTACGGGAGCGTTTAGTGGCCTGAGTAAGAACAGCACCGTTGGAGTAGTTGCTTTATTGGGTGCAACTCTCTGTTACGGGATCTCCTTCCCGTACTCAAAGCGCTATATCGGAGCGATGAGTTATAGCTCCACGACTCTTGCCACGGCTCAGGTCTGCAGTTCGGCAATCTTGCTATCTCCCTTCGCACTCTTTATCGGCATCAAGCGCGCGCCATTCACCTCACATGCTATCTGGGGAATTCTTCTCCTTGGTGTGCTTGGCACAGGGGTTGCCTATATTTGGAACTTTAGAAATGTCCGCATTGCTGGAAGCGCAATCGCGAGTACCGTTACCTATATAACTCCGCTTGTTGCAACGGTGCTCGGTATCTGGTTCCTTGACGAGCCATTCGGCGTGCATCAGATTTTTGGCGGGGTGCTAGTCCTACTCTCCGCGGCGCTCGTTCAAAAGCGGATACATCTCTTTAATAGGGGCTAAGATTTCCCTAATTGCAGTCCTATTAGTGGAGTTGTTGTGAGTTCAGATTATTCTGAGAAACTAGAAGTTCTTAAGAGTCTTGAAGAGGTCCACCCAGAGTTATGGTGGCTAGATACAGATCCCTTGGAGCCCGATTGGCATCCTGGACTCATCGGCGATATTGAAGCCGATCTCTGCATCGTAGGAGCTGGATATACCGGCTTATGGACCGCACTCATTGCAAAGACGAGAAACCCAACTCGCAGTGTCGTAATTGTTGAAGCGCAAGAGACTGGCGCAGGTGCATCTGGGCGCAACGGTGGATTCTGCAGTACCTCTCTTACTCATGGCTTTGTGAATGGCATGGCGAGATTTCCGAAGGAGATGGAGACGATTGAACGTCTCGGCCGAGAGAATCTTGATGCCATCGAAGCAACAATCAAGAAATTCAAGATTGAATGCGGTTGGGAACG
>CANGCW010000001.1 GCA_947452525.1 Actinomycetota bacterium | reverse complement strand
GGTCGCCATATCTGGGAGTCAATTATTGCTGAGGCGCGTATCGCGCTTCACGTTCGAGTGCTTGAAGGTCGCAATGCTCATCACGTCTTCGAGGCGCAGTTCAAGGCTGTTGCACGTGCACTTCGCGATGCAGTTGCACTTGACTCTCGCATCACAGGCATCCCGTCAACTAAGGGCACTCTTTGATCGCAATTCTTGATTACGGTTCGGGCAATCTTCGATCTGCCGAGCGGGCTTTTGCTGCTGCAGGTGTGGATGTCCTCGTTACTCGTGATGCAGTAGTAGCCGCTGAGGCGGAAGGACTGGTTGTTCCTGGCGTCGGTGCATACGCCGCGTGTATGAATCAATTGGTTGCAGCTGGCGGTGACCAGATTATTAAGAATCGGATTGCTGCTGGCAAGAAGACCTTAGGCATATGTGTGGGAATGCAGATCTTCTTTGAGACGGGAACTGAGAAAGAGAGCGCAACGGGTCTTGGCCTCTTCGCTGGGGCAGTCACTGCCATTGATAACCCAGTGCTCCCGCACATTGGCTGGAATACCGTTGTTGCGGGGGAGGGCTCGACTCTCTTTCAAGGCGTTGAAAACGAATCTTTCTACTTTGTACATTCTTATGCCGCTCATCAGCCCGTAGCTGGGGTAATCAACACCTTTGCAGAGTATGGGGATCGATTCCTTGCAGCAGTTGAGACCGATTTAGTAAGCACTACACAATTTCACCCCGAGAAGAGCGGCGCTGCTGGAGCTCGGCTAATCAAGAACTGGGTCGAATCGCTATGAGTAAGTTAGAACTTCTTCCCGCCATTGATGTGAAGGATGGCCGCGCCGTTCGGTTAGTGCAGGGCGAACTCGCCCAGGAGACTCAATATGGCAATCCACTTGAAGTGGCACAGGAGTTTCTCCATGCTGGCGCGGAGTGGATTCACCTCGTCGATCTTGATGCGGCATTTGGGATTGGAAGCAATGCCGAACTCTTAGCCCAGGTAATTGCTAGCGTTGACATTCGAGTAGAACTCTCCGGTGGTATTCGCGATGATGAATCGCTCCGTCGGGCGCTCTCAACTGGCTGCGAACGCGTCAATCTTGGCACAGCAGCACTTGAGAACCCAGAATGGACGGCGAAGGTCATTGCAAAGTACGGACCTCGAATCGCTGTCGGGTTGGATGTTCGTGGACATACCCTCGCTGCTCGCGGATGGACGAAGGAGGGCGGAGAGCTCTTTGAAACTATTGAACGTCTTGATAGAGATGGCTGCGCACGTTACATCGTCACAGATGTAACAAAAGATGGAACGCTTATGGGTCCGAATGTTCAACTTCTGCAAGAAGTCTGTGCTGCGACGAAGAACCCAGTTGTTGCCTCAGGGGGAATCTCATCTCTCGATGACCTCGCTGCGCTCAAGGCTTTAACTTCTATCGGTGTTGAAGGTGCAATCACAGGTAAGGCTCTCTACGCCGGAGCATTCACACTTCAAGATGCGTTGAAGGTCTGCAAGTAATGCTGGCAAAGCGAATCATTCCTTGTCTCGACGTTGCCGGTGGCCGCGTTGTAAAAGGTGTGAACTTTAAGAATCTCGTCGATGCCGGCGATCCAGTTGAACTTGCAAAGTTATATGGCGCTGCCGGAGCAGATGAACTTACCTTTCTTGATATCTCCGCCTCGGTTGAAGAGCGCAAGACAACTCTCGATGTGGTGAGTAGAACTGCAGAGCAGGTATTTATTCCGTTGACCGTTGGTGGCGGCATCAAGGCCGCTGATGATGTCAATCAATTGCTTCGCGCCGGAGCCGATAAGGTCTCTGTGAACACCGCTGCAATTCTCCGTCCAGAGTTAATTAATGAGATCTCGGATCGTTTCGGTAATCAAGTATTAGTTCTCTCGGTGGATGCACGACGTGGCGATACTCCATCTGGTTTTGAGGTGACGACGCACGGTGGTCGCGAAGGCACCGGTATTGATGCTCTGGCTTGGATCGAGGAGGGAATCGAGCGCGGTATTGGCGAGATTCTCCTTAACTCGATGGATGCTGATGGCACGCGCGACGGTTATGACCTAGAGATGACTTCTCGTGTGAAGGCGATCTCTTCCGTCCCAGTAATTGCAAGCGGTGGAGCTGGAAAGTTGGAAGACTTCGCACTGGCCCTGGAAGCAGGAGCAGATGCACTTCTCGCCGCATCTGTCTTTCATTTTCAGACCTTTACGATTGCTCAAGTGAAAGAGTTTCTCGCCGAACGTGGTTATCCCATTCGTCAAGTGAAGGAGATCTAAGAATGTCCGAGTTCTCGATCCCATCAGAAGTTCAGGCGCAATTCGACTCGCATGAGTTAGTGGCTGCGATAGCCCAAGATGCTCAAAGCTCTGAAGTCTTGATGCTTGCTTGGATGAACCGCGAATCACTTGAACTCACTCTTGCCACCGGTGAGGTCACATACTGGAGCCGTTCTCGCCAAGAGTTGTGGCGAAAAGGCGCGACCTCTGGACATATCCAGAAGGTGCACTCAATCTCATATGACTGTGATGGGGATGCGTTGCTCTTGAAAGTTGAACAGAACGGCGCCGCATGCCACACGGGTGAGCGCTCCTGTTTCTACCGCGAGATTAAGCGATGATGGATCGCGAGAGTTTTCGCGCGTACGCGAAAGAACATAATTTCATTCCGGTCTGGAAGCGATTTCTTGCAGATAGCGAGACACCGCTCGGTCTCTATCGCAAACTCACAGGTGAACGCGAGGGCACCTTCCTCTTGGAGTCGGCCGAACATGGGGGAGCGTGGTCTCGTTACTCTTTTATCGGAGTCAATAGCGTTGCAACCCTCACGGAGAGAGATGGCCTTGCTGTATGGGAGGGTCGGGCTCCAGCCGGCGCCCCAACGGGTTGCGACCCGCTCGAGGCTCTCCGCCTTACCGTTGCACACTTAAAATCACCGAAGATTGATGAGCTCCCTCCCCTCACTGGTGGCCTCGTGGGATATATGGGCTACGAAGCAGTTCGCCGGCTAGAGAAGATTTCCTCCATAGCGAAAGCAGACCTTGATCTTCCGGAAATCGCATATCTTCTCACCTCAGACCTCGCGATCTTTGATCACTTCAATGGCTCCCTTGTATTAATTGCAAATGCGATTAATTGGGATGGAAGTGACGAACGCGTTGATGAAGCCTTTGACGACGCTTGTGCACGCCTTGAAGCAATGGTGCAATCTCTCCAAGCAGATAGTGAATCAGCGATTGCACTTAGCGTCGATAAGGTCGCTGCTGAGTATTCGCGTGATATTTTGCCATCTGAGTACTGCGCCAAAGTCGAACTCCTCAAAGAGGAGATTCGCAGCGGTGAGGCATTTCAAATAGTTCTCTCCCAGCGTTTCAGAAGCGAGTTATCAGCCACGCCTCTCGACGTCTATCGCGTTCTACGCCTGCACAATCCAAGCCCTTATATGTATATCTTTAACTTTCCGAACCAGCTCCATATCGTAGGTTCGAGCCCTGAAGCGCTTGTCAAGGTAACCGGAGATGATGTCCTCATTCATCCCATCGCCGGAACGCGACCTCGCTCACAGAACCCAGAGATTGATCAAGCGCGGTCAGAGGAGTTGCTCGCGGACACCAAGGAGCGCGCAGAGCATTTAATGCTCGTTGATTTGGGAAGAAATGACCTAGGTCGCGTCTGCACTGCAGGTAGCGTTGAGGTTGTCGAGTTTATGAAGATCGAGCGTTACTCCCATGTTATGCACATCGTCTCGACAGTGACAGGAAAGTTAAAGAGCGACACTGCGCCAATTGACGCGCTCTTTGCCGTCTTTCCTGCGGGAACTCTCTCGGGGGCGCCAAAACCGCGCGCGATGGAGATTATTGAACGTCACGAGCCGACCCGACGTGGAATCTATGGTGGAACTATTGGCTACTTCGATTTCCAGGGGAATATTGATTCCTGCATTGCAATTCGCACTGCAGTCATCAAGGGCTCTACGGCATACGTTCAAGCAGGCGCCGGAATTGTTTCAGACTCCGTTCCCGAACTAGAGGATCAAGAGTGTGTGAATAAGGCTTCAACGGTTCTTGCGGCGATCACCACCGCTAATGCAATGGTCAAACTTAAGAATGGGGGTGCACAATGAATCTCGTATTACCTGTGCTTGCCATTATTCTGACCGGATATCTCTTACGTCGAACGAAGAAGAGATCTACTTCATCGCGCTATGACCGCCACAATAAATCTGCGTGGAATACCTTGAATGAGGGGGAGGATCCATCCCTATGAGCACCGTGTTAGATAGCATCATTGAAGGTGTCCTAGAGGATGTTCGTGCGCGTGAAGTGCCAATCGCCAGGTTGACTGAGCAACTCTCAGAGGCACCAGAGCTGCGCGGTGCGTATGCATCGCTCTCGCGCGAAGGTATGCGCGTGATTGCAGAGGTGAAGCGTTCATCTCCAAGTAAAGGAGAGCTCTCGACAATTACTGATCCAGCAGGGCTTGCTCAGAAGTATGAAGAAGGTGGCGCAAGCGTCGTAAGCGTTCTGACCGAGCAACGGCGCTTCAAGGGATCGATGGCCGATTTCCGTGTTGTTCGCAGTGCAATTGAACTACCTGTACTTCGCAAGGATTTCATCGTGACAGAGTTCCAGGTTCTCGAATCTCGACTCCTTGGCGCAGATCTTCTGCTCTTGATTGTTGCTGGGCTATCTAGAAGTCAGCTCGTTGACTTCTATCAGCTTGCTCGCGAGTTAGGAATGGATGTTCTCGTCGAGACGCATGATGAGAGAGAGGTTGAGATTGCTTGCGACCTCGGCGCTCGCATCATTGGCGTGAACTCTCGAAATTTAAAGACACTTGACGTTGATGCGCGTGCCTTTGAGCGCTTGATCCCCATGATTCCGACAGGGGTGCTCAAGATCGCCGAATCCGGCATTAGTAGCCCAGGAGAGGTCTCTGCATTGAGAGAGATTGGAGCGAATGGAATCTTGGTGGGTGAGACATTGGTCAAAGCGGGCAACCCAACGGAGGCCATCAGACATTTGCTCGGCAACGCTGGTACCGTCTGACCATGTCTGCAACGCAACTTTCTGACCAGCTCGGCCACTTCGGCCCTTTCGGCGGTCGTTTTGTACCTGAGGCTCTTATCGGCGCTCTCGATGAACTGGCAGCAGCGCATCAGACCGCACTCGTTGATCCACTCTTTATTAAAGAGCTATCAGATCTACACCGAACCTATTCGGGTCGTCCAAGCATTATCACAGAGGCGAAGCGCTTCTCTGAGCACGCAGGTGGAGCGCGCATCTTCCTCAAGCGCGAAGATCTCAATCACACTGGTTCACATAAGATCAACAACGTTCTTGGTCAGGCGCTACTCACTAAGCGCATGGGTAAGAAGCGCATCATCGCTGAGACTGGTGCAGGTCAACATGGAGTCGCATCAGCAACGGCGGCAGCGCTCATGGGTCTTGAGTGCGTCGTCTACATGGGCGAAGAAGATACAAAGCGTCAGGCGCTCAACGTTGTTCGTATGAAATTGCTCGGCGCTGAAGTCATTCCCGTAACTCAGGGCTCTCGCACTCTGAAAGATGCAATTAACGAAGCGATGCGTGACTGGGTTACAAATGTTGAGACGACCCATTACCTTCTGGGAACCGTCGCCGGGCCTCATCCATTCCCTGTGATGGTCCGCGATTTTCATAAAATTATCGGCGAAGAGTCCCGCGAACAGATGCTTGCTCTCAATGGAAAACTTCCTGATGCAGTGCTTGCTTGCGTCGGAGGAGGCTCCAATGCAATTGGAATCTTCCACGCATTTATCCCAGATGAGGGCGTTCGCCTCATTGGTCTAGAAGCTGGCGGCAGGGGAGTAGAGACCGGTTTCCACGCCGCAACGATTACGGGTGGATCTCGTGGAGTTCTCCACGGAACGCGCTCATATGTCCTACAAGATAAGAATGGTCAGACAGTCGAATCACATTCAATCTCTGCCGGACTTGATTACCCAGGCGTTGGTCCTGAGCATGCCTACCTTCATGACATTGGTCGCGCTGAGTACCGCGCCATCACAGATGCAGAGGCGATGGAGGCATTCTCACTTCTCTGCAAGACCGAAGGAATCATTCCTGCAATCGAGAGCGCGCATGCACTGGCTGGCGCAATCAAGGTCGGAAAAGAGCTCGGCACAGATGCAACACTTCTCATTAACCTCTCTGGTCGCGGAGATAAGGATGTGCACACAGCTGCTGAATATTTTGGAATGCCGTTATGAGTACGCCGCTAGAGCGACTCTTTGAGTCAACCCGGGGTGAGCGCGCAATCCTCATTGGATATATTCCTGCAGGATTTCCCAATCAAGCTGACTCGTACCGCATCATTCAAGCGATGGTTGACGGTGGCGTTGATGCAATTGAAATCGGCTTCCCCTACAGCGATCCTGTTATGGATGGTCCCATCATTCAAGCCGCGGCAGATCAAGCGTTGCGTAATGGAGCTGGAGCAAAAGAGGTCTTTGAGACTTTGAAGTTTGCAGCATCTCTCGTCCCTTCACTCATCATGACTTACTGGAATCCAATTGAGCGATACGGCGTTGAGAACTTTGCCAGGGACCTCGCTGCTAATGGTGGATCCGGGGTCATCACTCCAGATCTCACAATCGAAGAGTCGGGCGAGTGGATCTCAACAACAACGGCACATGGAGTTAATCGCATCTATGTTGTTGCGCCAAGCACACAGGAAGAGCGACTCGCAAAAGTTACTCAACAGGGCTCCGGTTTTATATACGCTGCTTCGTTAATGGGTGTCACCGGGCTACGCACCTCCGTTTCAAGTGGTGCAGAGGATCTAGTCTCAAGAATTCGCAAGACCACATCAATTCCGGTTGCGGTCGGACTCGGCGTATCAAATGGAGTGCAGGCTGCCGAAGTTGCGGCATATGCCGATGGCGTAATTGTTGGTTCGGCATTTATCCGGGCAGTCCAAGAGGCGCCATCGCTTGATGCCGGTTTAGTAGCAGTCCGCGAACTTGCTGAGAGTCTGGCAGCTGGCGTGCGTAGCGCAAAGCGCTAAAGATAAGATTCGATAGTTTTGTAGGCAATTCACAGTAGACGAGAGAGAGCAGACCATGGCCACTTCACAGGGAAAGTCACCGAAGGGCAAGAAGCCTTCCGAGAAGAAGCAGGGCGATAAGGTAACCCGTCGCATTGCGATTGGCATGGTCGTCTTTGTTATTGCCATTGCCGGCGTCTTCGCCTTTGCTAATAATCAAGCCACGAAGAAGCTCGTGATTCCATCCTCAGTCTCCAAAGCCGATGGCTATGGAATCGTTGTGAATCCATCAGCTCCTGTTCAAGTGGATTTTTGGGAAGATTTCCAATGCCCTAACTGCCGCAACTTCGAAGCAGTTGCAAATGCATACTTTGATGATCTGATTAAGGCGAAGAAGATTAAGGCCGTTTACCACCCAATGTCCTTCCTCGGACCTGAATCAGTTCTGGCTGCTCAGGCCGCTGCATGTACTGCAGATGAAGGCAAATTCGTTCAGATGCACACCATGCTCTTTGCAAACCAGCCAACATCAGAGAACTCTGGAGCGTGGACTAACGATGTCCTTATCAAGTTAGCCACAGCGGCAGGTGCAAATAAATCAACAGTCTCCAAGTGCATCACCGATGGCAAATATGTAAATTGGGTTTCAAAGATTGAAGATAACGCTGCAAAGAAGGGTGTCTCATCAACGCCAACGGTCTTTGTCAACGGTAAAGAGTTGAACCGTGCGCATTACCTCGATCTAGCAGCACTCAAGAAGGACTTAGCTGCAGCGGGAGTGAAGTAACTAGCACCGTGCCTGCGCTTCATAGCTTTATCCCAACGCCATCGAAATCTTCGGTGGCGTTGGGCCCTTTTACCCTCCATATGTATGCGATCTGCATCCTCGTGGGAATTCTCGTTGCGCTGCGAATCGGAAGAGGGCGATATGTAGCCCGAGGCGGAAGTGCGCAGACTTTAAGTGATGTCGCAATCTGGGTGATTCCAGCGGGCATCATTGGTGGTCGGCTCTATCACGTTATCACCTCCCCTGATGCGTACTTTGGTAAAGAGGGAAGGGCTCTCGACGCGCTAAAAATCTGGAATGGTGGAATGGGCATCTGGGGCGCAGTTGCCGTAGGCGCACTTTTCGCTTTCGTTATTTTCCGTCGTGCTGATCGCGGTACATCTTTTGCTCTCTTTGCAGATTCACTCGCACCTGCACTCCTTGTTGCACAGGCGATTGGTCGGTGGGGCAATTGGTTTAATGGCGAACTATTTGGAAGGCCGCTCCACACCTGGTGGGCGCTCGAAATCCCGTACGAACTCCGCCCTCACGGTTATGAAAACTTCGCTACCTTCCATCCAACATTTCTCTACGAGTCGATCTGGTGCCTTCTTGCAGCAGCGTCGATTCTGCTTATTGAGCGTCGATACCGAATGCGCGACGGTTCCTCCTTTCTGCTCTACATCTTCCTCTACTGTGGCGGACGCATCGTCTGGGAGTCACTCCGCATTGATTCTGCTCACACCATCTTCGGTCTACGCATAAATCTCCTCTTATCCGTGGGGCTAACTCTCGCCTCCGGAGTGTGGCTGTGGAGGGCGAAGAGGAGCTCAAGTAGGATTGATTCATGATTGAAGATGTCTATGTGCGAAACCGCCACCATAAGACGCACAACGCAGGTTGGCTTCGCGCAGCAGTCCTAGGAGCTAACGACGGTCTCGTCGCAACGGCTAGCTTGATGATTGGCGTTGCCGCTGCAGCTCCAACCGCTGGACTCACCGTCACAGGTATTGCTGCGATTGCTGCTGGCGCAATGTCGATGGCGGTAGGCGAGTACATCTCTGTTCAATCCCAGAGTGATATCGAAGAGAGCGATCGCCAGATGGAGATTGAGCACCTCAAGCTTGATCCGGTCGGCGAGGAGGAGGAGTTGACTCAGATTTACATCGAGCGCGGCCTACCTCGCGAACTCGCAGCCCAAGTCTCTCGCATCATGCATGAGAAGGATGCCCTTGAGGCGCACCTCCGCGATGAACTTGGTCAGTTTGAACATACGAAGGCTCGCCCGGTCCAGGCCTCCATCGCCTCTGCGATCGCCTACACATCGGGTGGAGTAATTCCACTCTTCGGAGCCCTGCTCTGGAACACAACCTCCAAGTCAGTTGGAATCATCACCTTTACCCTCGTGGGCCTTAGCCTGACTGGCGCAATCAGCTCCAAACTTTCAGGCTCAGGTATGGCGAAGACGATCCTCCGGGTCGTTATCGGCGGCTCACTCGGCATGGCAATTACCGCTGGAATCGGCGGATTGGTTCACCTCTCAGGTATCTGATTGCTAGGATTCACCACTCTCTCCCGTAGATCGGAGGGGTAGGGCCACTGCTGTCCCGCACCATAGCTAGAAGAATCAGCAGGAGGTCACATGACGCTCTTCAGCACACTGCCGCAATCTCAAGGACTCTATAACCCTGAGAATGAACATGATGCCTGCGGCGTTGCCATGGTCGCGACTCTCAATAAGGAGGCGCGCCACGAGATTGTCAGCCAAGCCCTCACTGCGCTACGAAACCTCGAGCACCGCGGTGCATCAGGTGCTGAACCTGACAGTGGTGATGGAGCGGGAATTCTCATCCGCATCCCAGATACCTTCTATCGCGCAGTCGTTGATTTCACTCTTCCAGATGCCGGCAAGTACGCAGCAGGAATCGCATTCGTCGACTCTTCACTCATTGCCAACGGTGCACTAAGTGCAAAAGTCTTGCAAGAGATTGAAGCGATCGCTACAGAAGAAGGGTTAACAGTTCTCGGACTGCGCTCGCTTCCCATCAACTCATCATCACTTGGCAAGACTGCACTCTCCGTCATGCCTCACTTCATCCAATTCTTCCTTGCCGGCAAGTCAGGTCAGAGCGACCTCGCTCTTGATCGCCTCGTATTTGTCTTCCGCAAGCGCGTAGAACATTCGCTCGCCATCTACTTCCCATCTCTCTCTTCACGGACCATCGTTTACAAGGGCATGCTTACTACAGGTCAGCTGGAAGAGTTCTTCCCGGATCTATCTGATGAGCGCGTTGCATCACCTCTTGCCGTTGTGCACTCACGCTTCTCAACAAATACCTTCCCATCGTGGCCATTAGCTCACCCTTACCGTTACATCGCCCACAACGGTGAGATCAATACCGTGCGTGGAAACCGTAACTGGATGCGTGCACGAGAGGCGTTACTCACGAGCGACCTCATCGATGGCGATCTCTCACGAATCTTTCCTATCGTGGACCCATCGGGATCCGACTCCGCATCATTTGATGAGGTTCTAGAGCTCCTCTATCTCAACGGTCGCTCACTTCCGCACTCCATGTTGATGATGATTCCAGAGGCGTGGGAGAACCATGCGACGATGTCGAAAGAGCGTCGCGATTTCTACGCCTTCCACTCCACATTGATGGAGGCCTGGGATGGCCCTGCATGCGTCACCTTTACCGATGGAAATCAGGTTGGTGCTGTTCTTGATCGCAATGGCCTTCGTCCATCACGTTACTGGGTAACTGATGATGGTCTCGTAGTCCTTGCGAGCGAGGTCGGAGTTCTCGATATTCCTGCAGAGCGCGTTGTGCGCAAGGGACGACTTCAACCTGGCCGTATGTTCCTCGTAGATATCGAACAGGGCCGCATCATTGAAGATGATGAGATCAAGGATTCACTCGCCAAAGCAGAGCCATACTCTGAATGGTTGCAATCAGGACTTGTAAAGCTCTCAGAGCTACCAGCGCGCGAACACATCATCTATCCACATGCATCTGTCGTACGTCGCCAGCGCGCATTTGGTTACACGGAAGAGGAGCTCCGTCTCATCGTTGCACCGATGGCAAAGAATGGTGCGGAATCTCTCGGCTCGATGGGTACGGATACTCCTATCGCTGCGCTGTCGAGCAAACACCGCAATCTCTTTGATTACTTTGCTCAACTCTTCGCACAGGTAACTAACCCTCCGCTAGATGCGATTCGTGAAGAGTTGGTCACAAGCCTTGGTGGGTCTATCGGTCCAGAGCACAACCTCTTAGATCCAGGCCCAGCCTCATGTCGTCAGATTGCGCTGGATTTCCCAGTTATCGATAACGATGAGTTGGCGAAGATCATTCACGTAAATGCGGAAGGCGATCGCCCAGGATTCCAAGCTCATGTTGTTCGCGGTCTCTTCCACGTTGCTCATGGGGGAGAGGGACTGCGTGAACGTCTTGAGGAGATTCGTCGCGAAGTATCACAGGCGATTGCAGATGGCGCACACATCATCGTGCTCTCTGATCGCGATGGCGATGCGGAAGAGGCTCCTATTCCTTCACTATTGCTTACATCGGCTGTACATCACCACCTTATCCGCGAGAAGACTCGCACAAAGGTCGGATTAGTAGTTGAATCCGGAGAGGTCCGCGAGGTTCACCATGTTGCACTTCTCATTGGTTTCGGAGCTGCTGCAGTAAATCCATACCTCGCAATGGAGAGCGCTGAAGATCTCGTTCGCCAGGGAGTCATCACCGGCATCACTCCAGAGAAGGCCGTTGCCAATCTCATTAAAGCGCTCGGCAAGGGCGTCCTTAAAGTGATGTCAAAGATGGGTATCTCAACTATCGCCTCGTACACGGGTGCGCAGGTCTTCGAAGCGATTGGTCTCTCTCGTGAGATTGTTGATGAGTACTTCACAGGACTTACTTCACGCCTCGGCGGAGTGACGCTCGACATCGTCGCTGAAGAGACAATTAGAAGACACCACGTTGCATACCCGCCTATGGGTGTTGTTCCTGGAAGCAAGAAGCTTCCCATCGGTGGCGAATACCAATGGCGTCGTGAGGGTGAACCACACCTCTTCGATCCAGAGACCGTTTTTACGCTCCAGCATTCCACCCGCAATAAGCGTTACGACATCTTTAAGCGTTACACCACGCATATCGATGATCAATCTCGTCGTTTAATGACTCTCCGTGGGCTCTTCACCTTTAAAGAGGGAGTGCGCACGCCTATCTCCATCGATGAAGTTGAGCCAGTCGAATCTATCGTAAAGCGTTTCGCAACAGGCGCGATGTCATATGGCTCGGTCTCGCAAGAGGTACATGAGACTCTGGCAATTGCAATGAATCGTCTCGGCGGAAAGTCGAACACTGGTGAGGGCGGCGAAGATCCTGCTCGCTTCACACCGGATGCCAATGGCGATTCACGTCGGTCCGCTATCAAGCAGGTTGCATCTGGTCGCTTTGGTGTAACGAGTGAGTACCTTGTCAACGCTGATGATATTCAGATCAAGATGGCACAGGGTGCAAAGCCCGGTGAGGGTGGTCAGCTACCTGGAAATAAGGTCTATCCATGGGTCGCACAAGTTCGTCACTCAACACCGGGTGTAGGCCTCATCTCTCCACCACCACATCACGATATCTATTCCATTGAGGATCTTGCTCAACTCATTCATGACTTGAAGAATGCAAATAATCAGGCGCGTATCCATGTCAAGCTCGTAGCAGAAGTTGGAGTTGGAACTGTTGCTGCTGGCGTATCGAAGGCGCACGCAGATGTTGTTCTCATTTCGGGCCATGACGGTGGAACGGGTGCATCACCACTTACATCGTTGAAGCACGCAGGAGCGCCATGGGAGCTCGGACTTGCTGAGACCCAGCAGACTCTGATTCTGAATAACCTCCGTGATCGCATCGTCGTTCAAGTAGATGGTCAAATGAAGACTGGTCGCGATGTTGTAATCGCGGCACTCCTCGGCGCGGAAGAGTTTGGTTTCGCGACCGCTCCGCTCGTCGTCTCAGGTTGTGTCATGATGCGCGTCTGTCATCTCGATACCTGCCCCGTTGGCGTCGCCACTCAGAATCCTGAGCTACGTAAGCGCTTCTCCGGTAAGCCTGAGTTCGTGGAGACGTTCTTTGAGTACATCGCTGAAGAGGTTCGTGAACACCTTGCTGCGCTTGGTTTTAAGAGACTTGATGAAGCGATTGGTCAGGTTGAACTTCTCGACACTCGTGAGGCAGTGGATCACTGGAAGGCGAGCGGACTCGATCTTGCTCCACTTCTTCAGATTCCTGGCGGAGAGCATGCCGGAGCTCGCAAGAACTCCATCACTCAAGACCATGGACTGGCTGCTGCGCTCGATAATGAGCTCATCGCAAAAGCTGCAAAGTCGTTGAGCGATGGCAGCGAGACCGTCATCGAATCCACTGTGCGCAATGTGAATAGAACCGTTGGAACGATGCTCGGCTCAGAGATCACTCGCAGGTTTGGTGGCAAGGGTCTTCCTGCGAACACGATTCGTGCGAACTTTAAGGGCTCTGCGGGTCAATCATTTGGCGCATTTATTCCCGCAGGTCTGACTATGACACTCGTGGGGGATTCCAATGACTATGTTGGCAAGGGACTCTCTGGCGGACGAGTAATCGTTAAGCCAGACCCAGCTTCAACATTTGCTTCGCAGGAGAACGTCATCGCAGGTAACGTCATTGGTTACGGCGCGACAAAGGGTGAGATCTTCATCCGCGGAATTGTGGGAGAGCGCTTCTGTGTACGAAACTCTGGCGCAACTGCAATCGTTGAAGGTGTTGGCGATCACGGTTGCGAGTACATGACCGGCGGAGTTGCAATCGTCCTAGGAAAGACCGGTCGCAACTTTGCAGCTGGAATGTCAGGCGGACGTGCATTCGTCTTGGATCTAGATGAGAGACTCGTCAATCCGGATATGGTCGACGTTCTCGCAATTCCGGATGATCAGGATGGGCCATTGAAGGAACTCCTGACTCGCTTCCACGAAGAGACTGGCTCTCAGGTTGCACTCGAACTCATCTCTGATTGGGCAGCAGGCAAGGCGCGCATCTCACTCGTCATGCCGCGCGACTATGCGCGCGTGCTTGCGATTATGGAGAAGGCGGAACGTGAAGGACTCGATGTCAATAAGGCAGTAATGGAGGCGTTGTAATGGCTGATCCAAAAGGTTTTCTCACTACGCCCCGTGAACTTCCAACGAGGCGTCCAGTTGATGTACGTATTCAAGATTGGAAAGAGGTCTACGAGCCTCAGGAGTTCTCGCATCTCCAGAAGCAGGCAGGACGTTGCATGGATTGCGGAATTCCTTTCTGTCACATGGGTTGTCCGCTAGGCAACCTCATCCCTGAGTGGAATGACTTGATGTGGAGAGGGGAGCGCCGCGAAGCGATTGCACGTCTCCATGCCACCAACAACTTCCCAGAGTTCACCGGCCGCCTCTGCCCAGCTCCCTGCGAAACTGCATGTGTTGTTGGCATCAATCAACCCGCTGTAACAATTAAGCAGATTGAACTTCGCACTATTGAAGAGGCATTTAAGAACGATGTGGTCGAGCCGCAGGGTCCAGATCGTCTAACCGGAAAGACTGTTGCAGTTGTCGGTTCCGGTCCAGCAGGTCTGGCTGTTGCTCAGCAGCTCACGCGCGCAGGACATACTGTCGCTGTCTACGAGCGCGCACCACGCGTTGGCGGGTTGCTCCGTTATGGAATTCCTGAGTTCAAGATGGAGAAGGCGATTGTGGATCGTCGTATCTATCAGATGCAGGCAGAAGGAACTCGATTCCGTTCAGGAATTGAAGCAGGTGTTGATATCACCGGCGCACAACTCCGTAGTAAGTACGATGCAGTTGTTCTCGCGGTTGGATCTACATCATGGCGCGATATCAACGTCCGTGGTCGCGAGTTATCAGGTATCCATCAGGCGATGGAATACCTCCCTTGGGGAAATAAGTTAGGCCTCGGAGAACTCCCAGAGGGTGCACCTATCGATGCAAAGGGAAAGCACGTCATCATCCTTGGTGGCGGCGATACCGGCGCTGACTGTCTTGGTACTGCAACGCGTCAAGGCGCAGCGAGCGTCACGCAACTTGAGATTATGCCTCGACCAACCGAAGAGCGCCCATCATCACAGCCATGGCCTACCTACCCAATGATCTATCGCGTAAGTAGCGCCCATGAAGAAGGTGGCGAACGACTCTATGCACTCTCAACAGAAGAGTTCATTGGCGATGGTGAAGGTCGCGTTCGTGCCATCAAGATTGTTGAGACAAAGTTTGTAGATGGAAAGTTTGAGAAGGTTCCAGGTTCTGAGAGAGAACTTCCAGCCGATCTCGTCTTCCTCGCCATGGGCTTTGTCGGTCCCGAGAAGAGCGCACTTCTTGAGCAACTCGAAGTTGAACTTGATGAGCGCGGAAATATTAAGCGCGATGCAAACTTTGCAACAAACTCTGAGGGTGTATTCGTTGCAGGGGATGCTGGTCGCGGTCAATCACTCATCGTCTGGGCGATTGCCGAGGGGCGTAGTTGCGCAGCTGCGGTCGATACCTATTTGATGGGGGAGACCCAACTTCCTGCACCGATTGAGCCAACTGCTAGGCCGCTCGCGATTTAATTCACACCGTAATACTCATGAGTTCGAAATCCATAGATTAAGGTTGAGATATGCCATCAATGAGAAGAGCAAAGATCGTCTGCACCATGGGTCCAGCGGTAGAGGCGCCTGAGAAGGTCGCAGAGTTGATTGAAGCGGGTATGAATATGGCTCGCCTCAACCTATCGCACGGCGGATATGACGAGCACCAAGCTCGACTCGACCGCGTCCGTGAGGCAGCTGCGAAGGCAGGAAAGCCGGTAGCGATTCTCGTCGATCTACAGGGTCCAAAGATTCGTCTTGCACGTTTTGCCAATGGACCACATGAGCTCTTCCGTGGCGACAGATTCACCATTACTACCGATGAAGTTGAGGGAACTAAGGAACGCGTGGGTACAACCTACAAAGGCCTCCCAGGGGATTGTCGTCCAGGGGATCGCATCCTCATTGATGATGGAAAAGTTACAGTGCAAGTTCTTGAAGTTAAGGGCAACGATGTCATCACTGAAGTAATTCAGCCTGGCTTTGTCTCGAATAATAAGGGAATCAACCTCCCAGGCGTTGCGGTCTCGGTTCCCGCAATGTCCGAGAAAGATATTGACGATCTCCGCTGGGGCCTCAAGGCGGGCGCAGATTTCATCGCACTCTCCTTCGTCCGAAATGCGCGCGACATCGACGATGTTCACCGCATCATGGATGAGGTCGGCATTCGCCGTCCGGTCATTGCAAAGATTGAGAAGCCGCAGGCAGTTGATAATCTCGAAGAGATCGTCGCCGCCTTCGATGGCATCATGGTTGCTCGTGGCGATCTCGGTGTCGAGATGCCAATTGAAGAGGTTCCACTGGTTCAGAAGCGTTGCGTCATTCTCGCTCGCGAAAATGCAAAGCCAGTCATCGTTGCAACTCAGATGCTTGATTCAATGATTACTAACTCGTCGCCAACTCGCGCTGAGGCTACCGACTGTGCCAATGCCGTTCTTGATGGCGCAGATGCGCTCATGCTCTCGGGCGAGACTTCAGTCGGAGCATTCGCAATTGATGCAGTGAAGACGATGGCTCGTATCATCGCTCGCACAGAGGAAGCGATGCTCAACCGTATTCCGCCGCTCGAGCACAATCCATCAACAAAGGGTGGCGCAATCACTAAGGCGGCTGCCGAGGTGGGTGCAATCATTGGGGCGAAGTACCTCGTAGCATTTACTGAGAGCGGCGACTCTGCTCGCAGAATGTCACGCCTGCGTTCAGCCATCCCAATTCTTGCCTTCACTCCAAACCAGCATGTCTATAACCAGCTTGCTCTCTCTTGGGGTGTCGAACCACTGATCGCTCCAACAGTGGATCACACCGATGAGATGGTGAAGCAGGTGGATACCCTCCTTATTGATTCGCGTCGCGTTCAACAGGGTGAGTACGTCATCATCGTTGCTGGTGCGCCTCCAGGAATTCCCGGCTCAACAAATGCGCTCCGCGCCCACAAGATTGGTGATGCGGTTACTGGCGTAGCTGCCGCTTACCGCAAGTAGTAGCAAGTAGCCAAGCAGGGGAGTAGCCCCTTAAACTTGCCCTGCTAAACCGCGCCTTCAACGAGGAGTGGAGTAGCAGCGTTAGCCTCGGTACTCCAACGGTAGAGAGGGCAGACTCAAAATCTGCACAGTGTCGGTTCGAGTCCGACTCGAGGCACATGAATATTTCAACGCCGCCTGCGCGCATCCTTGTTGCCGAGGATGAAGCGATCATCCGCCTTGATCTGGTGGAGATGCTCCGCGATGCCGGCTATGAGGTCGTCGCCCAGGCGACAAATGGCGTGGAGGCGATAGCGCTCGCTAAGGAGACTAAGCCAGACCTAGCCATCTTGGATGTGAAGATGCCGGAGATGGATGGCATCACGGCCGCGGAATCGATTATTGAGATTGCTCCAGTTCTCATGCTCACCGCATTTAGCCAGAAAGAGCTCGTCGATCGTGCGCGAGATGCCGGCGCCATGGCCTACGTCGTCAAACCCTTTGGCATTAACGATCTCGTTCCAGCCATTGAAATCGCTATAAGCCGTCACGCTCAGATGCTCTCGCTCACTCAAGAGGTGGCAGATCTCCACGAGCGCCTCGAGACCCGGAAGATTATCGACCGGGCCAAGGGCATACTCATGAGCGCCCTCAACTTGACCGAGCCTCAGGCATTTAGTTGGATTCAGCGAGCAGCTATGGACCGCCGTATCTCCATGAAGGCAGTGGCCCAGGCGGTCATCTCTCCGGATGCCGTTCCGGATAAGAATTAATCGCAAAACAGGAATCGTTCGCAGTTGCCGTAATCAAACGGCACATCTCAGCAGGTGAAATACTCAGTCTCACCCCTTGTCGGGGGCCACTTGAGCCATTAACCTTCAATCCTCCCTGTCCCGGGATTGTAAGCATGACTCCTGCAGGATGCATGTTTGCCTATAAACGCAATATCAGGAAGGTCTACATGAACAAGAAGACAAAGCTTGGCGTCGCTCTTGTTGCAGTGGCATCACTCGTAACAGGTGGCGCAATCGCAACATCAGCTCACGCTGCAACATATAAGTATTACATCGCTTACCAAGGTCCATTGACCGGCGATAACAAGCAGACAGGTCTTGATGAGATCGCAGGCGTTAAGTATGCGCTCGCTCTTTACAACAAGGCTAACCCAAAGGCGCAGGTCGGCCTCAAGCAAGTTGATGACCAGGGTTCAGGCCCAGGCGCATCTGTTGTTGCACCAGGAACAGCTAAGGACAAGAGCATCCTCGCAATCGTGGGACCTGCTTTCTCTGGCGCATCTGTTGCATCTTTCCCTTACTACAAGGCTGCAGGATTGCCATTGGTTTCACCATCAGCAACCCGCGTTACCTTGACAGACCCTTCATCAACCGACTTCGGCGGTCCTGTATTCCACCGTTTGCCATCTAAGGATGACAAGCAGGGTCCAGCTCTTGCTAAGTATGCAATCCAAGGTGTTAAGTCACCAGTTGTTTACACAGTCAACGATCAGTCTTCATACGGAACCGGACTTGATGGTTACGTTCAGTCAGCACTCAAGGCACTTGGTCACGCAGCAGTTGGCACAGATTCAGTTGATGGCACAAACACCACACTTGATTTCTCTGCAACAATCTCGAAGATCAAGGATTCAAAGACAAACGTCGTAATCTACTCTGGTTACTACGCACAGGCAGCTGGCTTCGTTAAGCAGCTTCGCAATGCTGGCTTCACAGGTATCTTCGCATCAGGCGACGGTACATATGACCCAGGATTCATCGATGGCGCTGGAGATGCAGCAGAAGGCGCACGCCTTACAGCTTCATCAGCAGTATTCCAGGATGCTGGCAAGGCAATCTCTGCTGACTTCAAGAAGGTCACAGGAAACGCTCCAGGAACTTATGCAACAGAAGACTTCGATGCAGCAAATATCATCCTTACCTGCATCAAGAAGGGCAACACAACTCGCGCAAAGATTCAGAAGTGCATCAACACCGGCACATTCACAGGCTTGATGGGCAACACCATCAAGTTTGATAAGAATGGCGACACAGCAGGCGCTGGCTTCATCAACGCCTTCCTCGTCACAGGTGGCGCAATCATCTCAAAGGGTCAGATCTAATTTATTAATCTGATTTACGAGAGTAAGTACTAGTAAGAAAAGGCCGCTCAGTACGCTGAGCGGCCTTTTCCTCGTATAGAGTTCCACCATTGCCTGGAGACGCTATGGCTCCAGAATGAACGCCCGCAACAACTAGCATCCATCAAGGAGACCGACTTGCATACCCTCATAAGTCAGTTCTGGCAGTTAACATTCTCCGGAGCAGTCCAGGGATTTATCTATATCCTGATCTCGCTCGGATACACGATGGTCTACGGAGTGCTTCGCATGATTAACTTTGCGAACTCCGAGATCTTCATGGTCGGAACCTTTGCCACAATCGTAGTTTCTCGTGACATCCTCGGACATCAACCTAACTCCGGAGATCTCCACGGTTTCACACTTATCTATTCCATGCTCTTCTGTCTCATCGCATCCATGCTTGCATCAGGCATTACCGCGGTCATCGTGGAGCTCGTTGCTTATCGACGCTTGCGTTCGCGTGGCACCAATCGACTTGCACCGCTCATCTCGGCCATCGGCATGTCAATTGTTTTGAGTGAGTCAGTCTCACTTCTCACCGCTGGTCGCGCCACTATTGCGCCGGAGATGCTCCATAAGAGCTCGCTCTTCACGGTGCTCGGTGCGAATATCCGAGTAGATCAACTCCTCGTCTTTATCGTCGCGCCAATTATGTTCTTCGGCCTGCAACGCTTCGTGAATCACACCCGCCTCGGAAAGGGTATCCGTGCCGTGTCGATGAACGAAGAGACTGCAAAGTTGATGGGAGTTAACCTCAATCGCGTCATCTCCATCACCTTCCTTATCGGTGGTCTGATGACTGGCGCAGCAGCATTCTTCTTCGAGACAGTGTATGAAGCAACAAAGTTTAATATTGGTTTCAATATCGGTATCGCAGCCTTTACCGCTGCTGTACTGGGCGGAATCGGAAATATCCGCGGCGCTTTTGTCGGGGGATTAACCCTTGGCCTGCTCGAGACTTACGCCTCTGCAGTGCTCGGCTCCCAGTGGAAGGCAATCACCGTCTTCGTTGTCTTAGTACTCGTCCTTCTTGTCCGTCCTAACGGCCTCTTCGGTGAAGCCATTCAGCAGTCAAGGGTCTAATTACATGTCAACTAAAAACTCACTCCGTAACTTCAACATCCGCGATAAGGGCGCCGCTATCTGGAGCGGCTGGAATCGCTTCCAGCGCACCAGCTTTGGAATTGCAATGATTCTTCTTGCAGGAGCGCTTCCATTCGCAGGCAATTACTCATTCTCTAATTTCCTCAATACACCGATCAGTAATTTCGCCGACGTCTTGGTCTACCCAGTAGGCATGTTCGTCTTGATGTCACTTGGTCTCAACATCGTGGTTGGCAAGTCGGGAATGCTTGACCTCGGATACGTAGCCTTCTTCGCAATTGGTGCATACACAATGGCCATCTGTGGCAAGTGGACGGATTTGAACACGTGGGAGATCCTCCCGCTCGGAATTGCATTTGCAATGATTGCCGGCGTTCTTCTCGGTATTCCTACCCTCCGACTTCGTGGCGACTATCTCGCAATTGTGACGATGGGTTTTGGTGAGATTGTTCGAATCACTGCTCTTAACACCCAGAAGATCGGTGGACCTAATGGAATGGCGAACGTTCCAAATCCACCATCAATCCATACACCAGTCGGAGTACTTGATTTTAATATCATGACGCCAAACTCGTTCTACTGGTTTGTTCTCATTCTTATCCTTCTTACTATTTGGATGATTCGTCGCCTGTCTGTGCGTCGTCCAGGACGCGCGTGGGAAGCGATTCGCCAAGATGAAGATGCCGCAGAACTCATGGGTGTGCCAACTCTTAAGTACAAGATTTGGTCATTCACATTGGGAGCCGGTGTTGGCGGTGCAGCAGGCGTTGTCTATGCCTCGAAGACGCTCTATGTATCACCTGACGCCTTCACATTTAACATCTCGGTATTGATCCTCTCATGTGTCGTCTTTGGTGGAATTGGAAATATTTGGGGAGTCGTCCTTGGTGGCGTATTCCTTGCCTATCTGCCAGAGCGCATTCGCTTTATCTCCAATGCTCGTCAACTCGTCTTTGGATTGACATTGGTAATCATCATGAACTTCCGTCCGGATGGAATCTTGCCTCGTAAGAAGCGCGAGAAACTCCACGCCCCTGCAGCTGAATCAGGAGCAAAGTAATGTCAGAGAAAATTCTTGAACTTGTCGGCCTCACCAAGAAATTTGGTGGCGTAACCGCTCTCAACGATGTCAACCTTCATGTAAACAAGCAGGAGATTCTCGCTCTCATCGGACCTAACGGTGCCGGTAAGACAACAGTCTTCAACATGATCACGGGTGTCTATCAGCCAACCTCAGGTGAAATTATTTTTCAGGGCAAGTCGCTCGTTGGAAAGAAGCGTTTTGCGATTACCCAAAGTGGTGTTGCGCGTACTTTCCAGAACATTCGCCTTTGGGGCGATATGACAGCCCTTGAAAATGTCATCACCGCAACTGATGTACATAGCAAGGCTGGTCTGGTCGGATCGCTCTTTGGCTCAATCCGCTCCCGAAAGACGGAGAAGGCAGCAAAGGCAAAGGCGCACGAGATTCTTGAATTCATCGGAATTGCGGAGTATGAAGATCGCCTAGCGAAGAACCTGCCATACGGCGTTCAGCGTCGCTTAGAGATTGCCCGTGCAATGGGAACAGGTGCGAAGCTCCTTCTCCTGGATGAGCCAGCAGCAGGATTTAACCCGGCGGAGAAGGTTGAACTAGCCAGCACTATCAAGCGGATTCGCGATGCTGGTTACACCGTTCTTCTCATTGAACACGATATGTCGTTGATTATGGGAATCTCTGATCGAGTCGTCGTTCTCGACTTCGGTGTCAAGATTGCCGATGATTTACCTTCCGTCGTCCAAAATGACCCTAAAGTTATCGAGGCTTACTTAGGAGTGCCAGCTGATGAATCTTGAAATTAAAGATCTACGAGTCTTCTACGGCAAGATTGAAGCAATTAAGGGAATTTCTGTCTCGGTAAATCAAGGTGAGATTGTTACCCTTATCGGCGCTAATGGTGCTGGAAAGACTACGACTCTCAAAACGATTTCAGGTCTTCGTCCAGTGACAAGTGGTTCAATCATTTTCAATGGCCAAGATATCTCGAAACTTCCTGCACATGAGCGCGTCGAACTCGGCATCTCACAGGCACCAGAGGGTCGCGGCATCTTCCCTGGTATGACAGTTCTCGAAAATTTGGAGATTGGTAAGTACTTCCGTAAAGATCGCAAGGCAGAGATGCAAGAGGATCTCGATAAGGTCTTCCAACTCTTCCCACGTCTGAAAGAGCGAGTTACTCAGGCTGGCGGAACGCTCTCTGGCGGCGAGCAACAGATGCTTGCAATTGGAAGAGCCCTTATGGCAAGGCCGCAGGTTCTGCTCCTTGATGAGCCATCAATGGGACTTGCGCCAATGATGATTCAGAATATCTTTAATATCATCACTGCGATTAATAAAGAGCTGGGAACGACCATCCTCTTAGTTGAGCAGAATGCGCAACAGGCTCTTCAGAGAGCAAATCGTGCCTATGTTCTTGAGACCGGAAAGGTCGTCAAAGAGGCTAAGGCATCAGATCTACTTAATGATCCAGATGTTCGTGCCGCATACCTCGGTACCGGAGCGCACTAACTCCCATTAAGCACTGAGAGAATCACCTGTCTTGAAGTATGAGGCAGGTGATTCTTGCTGTGCAGGTACGTTGACCCTGGTCGTTGGCAATTTCAATTTGGTAGCAACATAGAGTTCGTCCGAGCGAAACCGGTGTAGCAACTCCGGTAACAAAGCCTGATGTTGCGGAGCGATGATGGGTCGCATTGATATCTACGCCAACGATGCGCTTATCTGGACCCGCGTGCAATTGGGTGCCGATCGAGCCGAGTGATTCGGCAAGAACTACATTCGCTCCACCGTGAAGTAACCCGATGGGCTGCGTATTTCCCTCAACTGGCATTCTCGCTACCAAGCGTTCAGGGGAGGCCTCGAGGATCTCGATTCCCATCTTCTGATCTAGTGCTCCGGAGCCACGCTCTTTGAGAATCGCTAAGTAATCAACCATGGATGAAAGTTTAGCCTCTACAATCCCTTAAATGAGCGCGAAGAAGAGTAACGAGAGCCAGAAACGTCTACTCCTGATTGATGGCCACTCCATGGCCTATCGCGCCTATCACGCCCTTCCGGCCGAGAATTTTGCAAACTCGTCGGGTCAGACGACCAATGCGATTTATGGCTTCACCTCCATGCTTATCAATCTCATCCGTGATGAGAACCCAACGCATATCGCAACGGCATTCGATGTCTCCAGAAAGACATTTCGTACTGAAAAACTGGAATCTTATAAAGGTACCCGAAGCGCTACGCCGGATGATTTTCGTTCACAGACCACATATCTCTATCAAATGGTGGCGGCGCTGGGCATTACCCATTTCGCGCTCGAGGGCTTTGAAGCAGATGACCTGATTGCAACTCTTACCAAGAGCGCTGAGGCTGATGGTTTTGAAGTTCTTATCTGCTCCGGCGATAGAGATTCATTTCAACTCATTACGGATAAGACCACAGTGCTCTACCCGAAGAAGGGCATGTCAGATTTAGCGCGCATGACGCCGGCAGCAGTGGAGGAGAAGTACGGCCTCACGCCTTCACAGTATCCAGACTTTGCAGCGCTCCGTGGAGATCCCAGCGATAACCTCCCATCGGTCCCAGGCGTCGGAGAGAAGACTGCGACTAAATGGATTCATGACTTTGGTTCGCTAACTGAATTGATTGCGCATATCGACGAGATTCCCGGCAAGGTAGGGGATTCACTGCGCGCGAATCTCTCCGCAGTCATGCTCAACCGTGAACTGACAGAGCTTCGTCGTGACGTTCCAATCGATAGTGATATTGAGAAGCTTGCTTGGGAGGGCGTCAACCAAGCGAAGTTAGCGCCGCTCCTCGATCTCCTTGAGATCAAGGCGCTCAATGAGCGAGTGAAGAAACTACCGGGCTTCACATCACCTGCCGATGAGGCGAGAGTTGTTGAGAAGTTCGACCTCTCCGTCAAACGCGTATCGGCCTCTGAACTTTCCACCGCACTTGCTGGGCGCACCGAACCGATCGCGTTGGATTACGAGATTGAGTACGGCAAAGTTCTTAACTACGCAGTCGCTCTCTCGGCAGATGAGGTGCTCATCGTTGAATCTGGTGAGATGGGTGCGTGGTTATCCGACGCCGCTCTACCAAAATGGATGCACTCAGCTAAGCCGCTTGCTCGCATCGTTGACATAGGCGGACTGCAGTGGGATACAGAACTCGCCGCTTACTTGGTCAATCCTGGAAGTAGAAATATAGAACTTCTCGATCTTCAAGAGCGCTACCTAGGACATATCGAAGAGGAGAGCGGTTCCGATGGGCTCTTCCAAGAGTTCTCCGGTACTGGAGCTTCTGCTATTTATCGATTGACTCCTCTTCTTCAGGAGGAGATTCGCTCACGGGATATGAGTTCGCTCATGAGCGACCTTGAAATTCCTACGCTCCTTGAACTCGCCCAAATGGAACGAGTAGGTATTAACGTTGATAAGAAGAAGTTGACTTCCCTTGCGGAATTCTTCCGCGCTGAAGTGGCCAATCAGACGGCTCAAGCACATAGTGCCGCAGGGCGAGAGTTCAACGTAGCTTCTCCAAAGCAATTGCAGGTCATCCTCTTTGATGAACTCGGCCTACCTAAGACGAAGAAGAACAAGACTGGTTACACAACCGATGCGGAGAGTCTCAACGCTCTCTATGTGAAGAGTAAGCATCCACTTCTGCTCAATCTCTTGCGAATTCGTGAGACGGGAAAGCTCCTCACCACGATTGAAGGCCTTCTCAACGCAATTGCGGCCGACGGAAGAATTCACACTAATTTCCAGCAGACCGTCGCAGCGACTGGTCGCCTCTCAAGTACCGACCCGAACCTGCAGAATATTCCGGTTCGTACTGAAGAGGGTAGAAAGATTCGCGACTGCTTCATCGCAGCTAAGCCATATGCAACGCTTCTCACGGCTGATTACAGTCAGATTGAGATGCGCATCATGGCCCATCTCTCAGAAGATGCAGGTTTGATTGCCGCCTTTAAATCGGGCGAGGATCTCCACAAGACTGTCGCCTCCAAGGTCTTCGGTGTTGCGCCAGAAGAGGTCGATGCAGAGATGCGCCGCCAGATTAAGGCGATGTCTTACGGCCTCGCATATGGATTAAGTTCTTACGGCCTCGCTCAACAACTTGATCTCTCGCCGGGGGAAGCAGCGCAGTTGATGGATACCTACTTTGACCGCTTCGGTGGAATCCGCGATTACTTGAAGCGCGTAGTGATTCAAGCCCGCGAGGTTGGTTATACAGAGACGATTATGGGTCGCCGGAGGTATCTTCCAGATCTCACTAGTGATAACCGTGCACAACGCGAAGTCGCAGAGCGTATGGCGCTGAATGCCCCTATCCAAGGATCAGCCGCGGATATCATCAAGATTGCAATGCTCAATGTCTCCAAGCGCATCAAGGACGAGAAGTTGAGTTCACGCTTACTTCTCCAAGTGCATGACGAGTTAATTCTTGAGGTCTCACCCGGTGAAGAGGAAGCGCTCTCACTTCTTGTGAAAGAGGAGATGTCCCGTGCAGTCGAACTTTCTCTGCCCCTCGATGTCAGCGTCGGGCTAGGGAAGAGCTGGGATAGCGCAGCTCACTAATTCCCCTCATTCTCCGATGCGGTATGAAGTCGATCTGCTTTT
This sequence comes from Actinomycetota bacterium, assembly GCA_947452525.1. Lineage (GTDB taxonomy): Bacteria > Actinomycetota > Actinomycetes > Nanopelagicales > Nanopelagicaceae > PALSA-747. The sequence continues at coordinate 16,650 of CANGCW010000001.1, read as the reverse complement.
AATAAGAATCGCTGACCAATCAACACGGTCGCCAAACCACCAATAACGGTGAGGGTATTAAATCCAAGGCAGATACGTGGTGAGAAGTTCTGCGAGAGAAATCCTCCAAGTGCTGAACCGAGCGCGGCTGCGCTGCCCTCGATAGTCCACATCCAACCGAGCGCTGAGGCAGATGTACCGAAAGGTCGCACCGCTTCAATGATCTCTAAGTAGTAGACCTGCTGCGCTCCGACGAAGAGTCCGATGACGAAGGCCACTATCAACATGCTCCAGTTTGGATTTGTGAGAGCCAGAGGTACTCCGGCGAGAGCCCAGAAGTAGTAGTTGCGGGTAAAGGCGCGGAGGGGGGTGATGTGCTTTGCAAATACTCCGGCAATCAGACTTCCGAGAATCATCGCGAGGGATTGTGAGGCAAAGATCCAGGCGGTGAAGCCCTCAACGTGCTTGATTGTCGCAAGAGCAGGTACAGCAATATTGAAGGCTCCGGCGCCAAGGCCGATGAAGATTCCTTCAACGACGAGTACGCGAATACCGGGAACCCTGAAGATGCGGGTTCTGCGCTCTGGACGCTCTTCTGCTCGCCACTCCTTAGTGATGGAGAGCAGTGAGAGCCCAATTCCTCCGAAGAGGACGAAGAAGGCACATGTTCCCAAGGCCCATCCTGAATGGCTCGAGAGCGCAATCGGAGTGACCACAACCGGCCCAATAATCTGCGCAAAGTTCATGGTCGCGGTATCGAGAGCGAGCGCTGTCCGCATCTGCTCCTGTGGGACGGCAAACTTCCACATGGGGCGGACTGAGAGGTTGATAGGGGGCGCTGCTATGCCCAAGATGCCGGCAGCAATCACCAGAGCACCTTGGTTTGTCATCGCGTTGACGAGAAGGATAGAGAGAGCGTAAGCCGGCACGAGTACGCGGAGCGGCCACTTCAGCCCCCAGCGCTCAAGGGCGTTAGAGCGGATACCTGTCGTCAGCGAGCCGGCAACAGCGTTAATTCCGATTGCCAGGCCCGAGATCGAGAAGGAGTGGGTTACGTGATAAATCTTCCAGTAGAGGCCAAGTCCGATCATTCCGTAGGCGAAACGAGCCGGGAAGGCGGCAAGGACCAAATGTCGAGCAGTTGGTATGCGCAGAACCTCTAAATATGCCTTCACGAGAGGGGAGTCTAGTGGTGGACTCTGCGCTCGCTGGCGGCTCCGTTTTGACCCACTTCGACCAACCTAAGTACCCTTTCCTCGTATCGAGAAGCGATTTCAGCTAATCGGCACGGTCCTATCCCTACTACTTCTATTCACCTACGGAGCAACTTGAGCACTCACGCAATTAATGACATTGGCACAGCAGAAGATTTTCTAGCAGCCATCGAAGGAACAATTAAGAATTTCAACGACGGAGACCTCGTCTCAGGACTCGTTGTACAGATCGATCGCGAAGAAGTCCTTCTTGATATCGGTTACAAGACAGAAGGCGTTATTCCATCTCGCGAACTCTCTATTCGCCACGACGTAGATCCATCAGAACTCGTCAAGGTAGGCGATCGCATTGAGGCTCTCGTACTTCAGAAGGAAGATAAAGAAGGTCGTCTCATCTTGTCTAAGAAGCGTGCTCAGTACGAGCGTGCTTGGGGCGAGATTGAAGAGAAGAAGGAGCGCGACGAGGTCGTTACAGGTGTAGTCATCGAAGTTGTTAAGGGAGGCCTCATCGTCGATATCGGACTCCGCGGATTCCTTCCAGCATCTCTCGTTGAGATGCGTCGCGTTCGCGACCTCACACCGTATATCGGTAAGACAGTTGAAGCTCGCATCATCGAACTTGATAAGAACCGTAACAACGTTGTTCTCTCACGTCGTGCATACCTCGAGCAGACACAGTCTGAGTCACGCACAACATTCTTGAACCAGCTCACAAAGGGCCAGGTCCGTACAGGTGTTGTCTCATCTATCGTTAACTTTGGTGCCTTCGTTGATCTCGGTGGAGTCGATGGACTTGTCCACGTCTCAGAGCTCTCATGGAAGCACATTGATCACCCAAGTGAAGTCGTTGAAGTTGGCGACGAGGTAACCGTTGAGGTTCTTGAGGTTGATTTCGAGCGCGAGCGCGTCTCGCTCTCACTCAAGGCAACACAAGAAGATCCATGGCAGGCATTCGCTCGCACACATGCGATCAACCAAGTTGTTCCAGGCGAAGTTACAAAGCTCGTTCCATTCGGCGCATTTATCCGCGTCTTTGAGGGAATCGAAGGCCTCGTTCACATCTCAGAGCTCGCAGAGCGTCACGTTGAGATTCCAGAGCAGGTCGTACAGGTTGGTGACTCACTCTTCGTAAAGATCATCGATATCGATCTCGAGCGTCGTCGCATCTCGCTCTCATTGAAGCAAGCTAATGAAGGTCACGAAGTTGAGGTCGAAGCATTCGATCCAACACAGTACGGAATGGCTGCTCGTTACGATGCTGAAGGAAACTTCATCTACCCAGAAGGCTTCGATGCTGAGAGCCAGGAATGGCGTCCAGGTTTTGAAGCACAGCGTGAAGAGTGGGAGCGTCAGTACGCTGAAGCTCAGGCTCGCTTCCTAGCGCACAAGAAGCAGAAGGCAGAGGCAAAGGCGGCAGATGAAGCTGCAGCAACTGCTAACCCAACTTCTTTCACCAGCGAGACTCCAGTAGCTGAATAACTGAAGTAGTTCTAAGAGGAGGGGCCTTGAGCAATCAGGGCCTCTTCTGCTTTTCTCGGTAGGCTTTCGCTTATGTTGCTCATTGGTCTTACGGGCGGAATTGGCTCTGGGAAGTCTCTCGTTGGTGAGTACTTTGCCAGCCTTGGCGCAATCGTCGTTGATTCAGATCAACTTGCCCGTGATGTCGTAGAGCGCGGAACCCCTGGATTTGAGGAGTTGGTGAACAGATTCGGGGATGGCGTCCTCACGCACGGAACGCTAGACCGTCGCAAACTCGCAGATGTGATCTTCAAAGATGAAGCTGCCCGTAAAGATCTTGAGGCAATCATCCATCCCCGCGTTCGAGCTGCATTTGATCTTGTAGTTGAAGAGGCCGAAGCGGATGCAATCATTGTGAACGAGATTCCACTTCTCCATGAAATTGGCGCGCACGATCGCTTCGATATCACCATTGCTGTCTCAGCCCCTGAAGAGCTACGTATCAAGCGTGCCGTCGAGCGTGGCATGAAGGAGTATCAAGTTCGAGCCCGGATCGAGAGCCAGGCGAGTGACTTCGAGCGCGAAGAGAGCGTTGACTTTGTTATCGATAACGATGGCAGCGAAGATGATCTCCTGCGCCAGGTAGAGAATTTATGGGAGGAAGAACTTCTTCCTCGGGTGAATGAAGAATGAGAGCGGTAACCTCACTTACTCGCAAGGTGAACCCATTCGAGGTCATTAGTGATTACAAACCTTCTGGAGATCAACCTGCTGCAATCGCGGAGATTACTAAGCGCATCAATCGCGGGGACCAGGATGTTGTGCTTCTTGGCGCAACGGGAACAGGAAAGTCCGCGACAACAGCGTGGCTTATTGAGCAACTGCAGCGGCCAACTCTCGTGCTTGCTCCGAACAAGACCCTTGCCGCGCAGTTAGCAAATGAGTTTAGGGAATTGCTTCCTAATAACGCGGTTGAGTACTTTGTCTCGTACTACGACTATTACCAACCTGAGGCCTACGTCCCTCAATCCGATACCTTTATCGAGAAGGACTCCTCTGTAAACGCAGAAGTTGAGCGCCTCCGCCACTCTGCGACGAACTCCTTGCTCACCCGCCGAGATGTCATTGTTGTAGCAACAGTCTCATGCATCTACGGCCTCGGAACTCCACAGGAGTATGTAGATCGTATGATCTCCCTCAAAGTGGGGGAGCAGATTGAACGTAATTCTCTCTTACGCAAATTTGTCGATATTCAATATAAGAGAAACGATATGGCCTTCGAGCGCGGAACATTCCGAGTTCGCGGAGATACCGTTGAAATCATTCCGATGTATGAGGAGTTAGCAGTTCGTGTTGAGTTCTTCGGTGATGAGATTGAACGCATTCTTACGCTCCATCCGTTAACTGGTGAAGTAGTCCGTGAAGAGGAGGAGATGTATATCTTCCCGGCGAGCCACTACGCAGCTGGCCCGGAAACGATGAAACGTGCAATGGCCGATATCTCCGTAGAAATGGAGAAGCAAGTAGCCACATTCGAGAAGTCGAATAAGCTCCTTGAGGCGCAACGTCTTCGGATGCGTACTACCTTCGATCTTGAGATGATTCAGCAACTTGGCTTCTGTTCTGGTATCGAGAATTACTCGCGCCATATCGATGGACGCGCTGCGGGTTCACCACCTCACTGCCTCTTGGATTACTTTCCAGAGGATTTCCTAGTCGTCATTGATGAGTCGCACGTAACCGTTCCCCAGATTGGCGCGATGCACGAGGGTGATGCTTCGCGGAAGCGGACGCTCGTAGAGCACGGCTTCAGACTTCCTAGCGCAATGGATAACCGGCCACTCCGCTTCGATGAATTCCTCGAACGTAAAGGCCAGACCCTCTATCTCTCCGCAACGCCGGGCAAGTATGAGATGGCGAAGGTGAATGGCGATGTGGTGGAGCAAGTAATCCGTCCAACCGGTCTGATTGATCCAAAGATCATTGTGAAGCCCATTAAAGGTCAGATTGATGACCTCGTTCATGAGATTAATATCCGCGCTGAGAAGAATGAGCGTGTTCTTGTTACCACGTTGACGAAGAAGATGTCGGAGGATTTAACAGATTACCTCCTAGGTCTCAACATTAAGGTTCGATATCTTCACTCTGAGGTAGATACCCTCCGCCGCGTTGAACTGCTCCGCGAACTCCGCTCGGGTGAATATGACGTTCTCATCGGTATCAATCTCCTCCGCGAAGGCCTCGATCTTCCTGAAGTTTCGCTCGTTGCAATCCTCGATGCAGATAAAGAGGGTTTCCTCCGCTCGGCCACCTCTCTCATTCAAACGATTGGACGTGCTGCGCGTAACGTCTCGGGCGAAGTTCATATGTATGCCGACAATATGACCGACTCCATGGCAAAGGCGATTGATGAGACTAATCGTCGTCGCGAGAAGCAGGTCGCCTACAACCTCGAGAATGGAATTGAGCCACAGGCGCTCCGAAAGAAGATTGCCGATATCACTGACCTCATCGCTAAAGAGGTTGACGATACCGATGATCTGAAGGCGAGGGAGTCCAGTAAGGGTGCGAAGGGGGCCGCTAAGCGCGCCGTTCTCTCATTGCCACGACAAGAGTTGATGGCTCTCATAGAATCCCTCACGGAGCAGATGCAGCAAGCAGCTGTTGATCTACATTTTGAATTAGCAGCGCGACTTCGCGATGAGATTAGAGATCTAAAGCGCGAACTGCGCGAGATGGAGGCTGGAGAGGCATGAGTTCATTGCGCGAAAATGGCGAGGAGCGTCTCGTAATCCGAGGTGCGCGAGAGCACAACCTGAAGAATGTCTCACTCGACCTCCCACGTAACTCACTCATCGTCTTTACGGGCCTCTCTGGGTCCGGAAAGTCATCGCTTGCTTTCGACACTATCTTCGCGGAGGGTCAGCGTCGTTATGTGGAGTCACTCTCTGCTTATGCGCGCCAATTCCTTGGGCAGATGGATAAGCCTGATGTAGATTTTATTGAGGGGCTTTCGCCAGCTGTTTCGATTGATCAGAAATCCACCAATAGAAATCCTCGCTCAACGGTGGGAACAATTACCGAGGTCTATGACTATCTCCGTCTTCTCTTTGCGCGCGCAGGTCGCCCTCATTGCCCAAACTGCGGAAAGTCGATTACCAAGCAGACGCCACAAAATATCGTTGACCAGATTCTGACCCTCGCCGAGGGGGAGAAGTTCCTCGTCCTCGCCCCGGTTGTACGCGCACGAAAGGGTGAGTTCCTCGATCTCTTCAAAGAGTTCACAATTCAGGGTTTCTCTCGCGTCCGGATCGATGGCGTTGTGTATCCCATTGCAGAGGTCCCAAAGTTAAAGAAGCAAGAGAAGCACACCATCGATGTTGTAGTAGATCGGTTAGCGGTAAAGGCAGATGCAAAGGGTCGCCTCACCGATTCGATTGAGACGGCTCTGAAGTTAGCAAATGGCTTGGTGCAGCTGGATTTTGTTGATGCGAAAGCTGATGATCCAGAGAAACTGCGCACCTATAGCGAACATATGGCTTGTCACGATTGCGAACTCTCTTTTGAAGAGCTCGAACCACGTTCTTTCTCATTTAACTCACCATTCGGCGCCTGTCCAGAGTGCACGGGCCTCGGTACTAAGTTGGAAGTTGATGATGAGCTCGTCATCCCAGACGACTCAATTTCAATCAACGAAGGTGCGATCGCGCCGTGGGGTAACTCTGAATACTTCGATCGGCTCCTTGAGGGTCTCAGCAAGGAGTTGAAGTTCTCGCTCGATCTGCCTTGGAAGAAGCTCTCCGTTAAGGCAAAAGATGCTCTTCTCAATGGCTGGGATTATGAAGTGCATGTGAAGTATAAGAATCGTTACGGTCGCGAACGCGCCTACTCAACGGGATTTGAAGGCGTAAAGCCATTTATCGTCCGCCGCCACTCCGAGAGCGAGGGCGAGTATGGCCGCGATAAGTTCGAGGCGTACATGCGTGAGACCCCGTGCCCCGTCTGTAACGGGGCGCGTCTCAAGCCAGAAGTCCTTGCCGTCACACTCGGCGGAAAGAGCATCGCGCAGGTTGTTGATCTCTCCATCTATGAGTGTGCTGACTTTTTGAAGAAGCTATCTCTCAACGCTCGCGAGAAGAAGATCGCTGACCGCGTTTTGAAAGAAGTAAATGCTCGTCTTGGCTTCCTGCTCGATGTTGGTCTGGATTACCTCTCGCTGGCTCGCTCCGCTGGGACGCTTTCGGGCGGAGAGGCGCAACGTATTCGACTTGCAACTCAGATCGGCTCTGGCTTGGTTGGCGTTCTCTATGTTCTGGATGAGCCAAGTATCGGACTCCATCAACGTGACAATAAGCGCCTGATTGAGACTCTGGTTCGCCTCCGCGATTTAGGGAACACGCTTATCGTTGTGGAGCATGATGAGGACACCATTCGCACAGCAGATTGGATTGTTGATATCGGTCCTGGCGCTGGTGAACACGGAGGAGTAGTCGTCTCTTCTGGCGATTACCAGGCGCTTATCACCGCCCCTAACTCCGTGACAGGTGATTACCTCTCTGGCCGAGTCTCGATTGCAAAGCCGGAGAAGCGCCGACCACAGGAGAAGGCTCGCACCATCACAATTAAGGATGCGAAAGAGAATAATCTTAAAAATGTAACTGTCTCCATTCCGCTTGGAAATTTCGTTGCAGTTACTGGCGTAAGTGGTTCGGGTAAATCAACCCTCGTCAACGACATTCTCTATTCAGTGCTCGCAAATAAACTCAATGGCGCACGTATTGTCCCAGGTCGTCACCGCTCTATCTCAGGTCTGGAGAATCTCGACAAGGTTGTCCACGTGGATCAATCCCCAATTGGCCGTACTCCTCGTTCAAATCCTGCGACATACACAGGCGTCTTCGACAAAATTCGTGGTCTCTTTGCTGAGACTGCAGAGGCGAAGATTCGCGGTTATCAGCAGGGGCGCTTCTCCTTCAATGTTAAGGGAGGGCGCTGCGAGAACTGTGCAGGTGACGGCACAATCACAATTGAGATGAACTTCCTTCCAGATGTCTATGTTCCGTGCGAAGTTTGCCACGGCGCTCGGTATAACCGCGAGACACTTGAGGTGCATTACAAGGGCAAGACAATCGCACAAGTTCTAGATATGCCGATTGAGGAGGCGAGCACATTCTTCGAGGCTGTCCCAGCAATTGCTCGCTATCTGCAAACTCTCACTGATGTCGGCCTTGGATATGTTCGTTTGGGTCAATCAGCACCAACGCTCTCGGGCGGTGAAGCGCAGCGCGTAAAGCTTGCCACTGAACTCCAACGTCGATCCACTGGTCGAACCATCTACGTTCTCGATGAACCTACAACTGGCCTTCACTTCGAAGATGTCCGTAAGTTACTGCTCGTTCTCAATCGTCTCGTTGACACTGGAAACACCGTTGTCGTGATCGAACACAACCTCGATGTGATTAAGTGCGCGGACTGGGTCATCGATATGGGCCCAGAGGGTGGCTCCGGCGGCGGAACGGTTATCGCTGAGGGAACCCCTGAAGATATCGTGAAGGTCAAGGAGAGCTATACGGGCAAGTTCCTGGCTCCCATGCTTACAAAGAAGAAGTAACTTCTGCCATGAGCAACCCATCGGATTATCGCCCGGATTCAATTCCGAGTGACCCCGGCGTCTACCGCTTCTTTGATGCAAACGATCGAGTTATCTACGTGGGTAAGGCGAAGAATCTCAAGAATCGCCTCAGTTCGTACTTCCAGAAGAACCTGGGCGAGAAGACCTATCGCATGGTGCATACGGCCGTGCGGGTGGATTGGACCATCGTTAAGAGCGAAGTCGAAGCTCTGCAACTCGAGTTCACCTGGATTAAGAGCGAGAACCCTGAGTTCAATGTGCAATTTAAGGATGATAAAAGTTATCCATATTTAGCAGTCTCGATCTCAGAAGAGTATCCGCGGATCTTCATCTCCCGTGAGAAGAAGCGGAAAGGAAATCGTTACTTCGGGCCGTATGCGCATGCATGGGCGCTTCGGAGCACTCTCGACACCCTAATAAAACTCTTTCCGATCCGTAGTTGTTCTGAGAGTAATTTTCAGAAGGCGAAGCGGAGTAACCGACAATGTCTCTACGGCGATATCGGTAAATGTTCTGCACCTTGCGTTGGATGGGTAACCCCCGAGGAGCATAAATCTGAAGCGTTAAAGTTGATTAATTTCTTGGAGCGTAAGCCAGAAGAGATTATCGAGACGCTCGAGAAGGAGATGCGCGATGCTGCCGCCTCCCAAGAGTTCGAAAGAGCGGGTCGGGTTCGTGATCAGATTGCGGCGCTCAGCAAGGCCTCGGAGTCAACAGCTGGAACCCTTGCTGAAGGCGTGAGCGGAGACTTTATAGCCGTGCATGAGGAGATAACGCATGCAGCAGCAACGCTCTTCATCGTGCGCTCTGGTCGCGTTGTTGGTTCTAGGTCGTGGGTTATTGAACTCGAGAAAGTTCTCGAGGGGGAGGATGTCATCGCAAGTGTCCTCGCCAAGATCTATCGCGAATTTGAACCACCTGCTGAGATTTTCGTGGATAGAGAGGAGAGTAGTTTTTCAGATTACGAGAATTGGCTCTCTGAGAGCGCGGGTCGGCGAGTTAAGATCTCTGTCCCCAAGCGTGGTGAGAAGTTTGAGCTTATTCAGACTGTTGAGCGGAATGCGCATCAAGCACTTATTCGCTATCTCAGTAAGCGCGCAAATGATTCCTCTGTGAGCGGTCGAGCCCTCGAAGAGATTGCGGAGTATCTCGATCTAGATAAGCCACCGCTTCGTATGGAGTCGTTTGATATCTCTAACATCCAGGGCGAACATATGGTCGCCTCAATGGTTGTCTTTGAGGATGGCCAACCGAAGAAGAGTGAATATCGACGCTTCTCTATTAAATCTGAAGCTCGGCTCGACGATACAAGGGCTATGCATCAGGTTCTCACTCGGCGATTGAAGAGATACCTTGATGAGAAGTCTGTTGAGATGAACGATCTTGAAAGCATCGGTGCACCTCGCCCTAAATTTGCCTACGCCCCACACCTCATTGTTGTTGATGGCGGAAAGCCACAGGTGGAGGCCGCTGCACGCGTTCTAGAGGAGTTAGGTATTACAGATATCGCACTCTGCGGATTGGCGAAGCGTTTGGAAGAGGTCTGGTTACCGGGTTCAGATGAGCCGATCATCTTTCCACGTCACAGTGAAGCGCTCTATCTCCTTCAGCGGTTGAGAGATGAAGCGCATAGGTTTGCCATCACCTTCCACAGAAGTAAGCGATCCAAGGTAATGCTCGACTCCCTTCTTGATGAGATCGCCGGATTGGGGGAGATGCGCCGCAGTGCTCTCCTTGAGAGGTTTGGCTCCGTTACTGCCATACGTAAAGCAACGGCGGAGGAGCTTGCCGCAATACCTGGAATTGGCGAGAAGGTAGCCCAGAGCATCTTTGAGCATCTACAAGTGATTGAGGCAACCGGAGTAGATATGGCGACCGGCGAGATTCTAGATAGTTAGGTAAAAGTACGGCAGGATGGAGTTATGTCGTCATCTGAAATCCTCTTGCTCACGGGCATGAGTGGAGCAGGTCGTTCAACCATCGCTCATGCAATGGAGGACCTCGGTTGGTATGTCGTCGATAACCTCCCGCCATCAATGCTTCCGCAGCTTGTTGATGTCACCTCCTCCTCAGTTACAAAGATTGCAATTGTTGTAGATGTTCGTGGTCGTCAATTCTTTGATGCGATTACAACCTCGCTTGCGGAGTTGGCAGAGAAGAAGATCTCTCGCCAGATTCTCTTTGTAGATGCGGCAGACGAGGTCCTGGTTCGACGCTTTGAATCAACTCGCAGACCTCATCCCTTGCAGGGCTCTGACCGCATCGTGGATGGAATCGCAAAGGAGCGAGAGCGCCTTCGAGAACTTCGTTCCATCGCCGACATTGTCATTGACTCATCTGCTCTCAACATCCACCAACTTGAGAATAAGGTGGAGGAGCTATTCCACACAGATTCAGAGGTGGATCTGAGAGTTAACGTCCTCTCTTTTGGATATAAGTATGGAATTCCAGTTGATGCCGATCTCGTTGTGGATGTTCGCTTCATCGCCAACCCACATTGGGTGCCAGAACTTCGTCCGCAGAATGGCCTTGATGCTCCCGTGAGTGATGCCGTGCTCGGTTCGAAGAATGTTCAGGATTTTCTCGAGCGTTATATTCAACTATTTCAGACCATGGCAGATGGCTTCTTCATTGAGAACCGAAAGTATTTAACGCTCGCGATTGGTTGCACCGGTGGAAAGCATCGAAGCGTCGCGATTGCAGAAGAGCTAACGCAACGTCTCAACGGCTTGGCAACACTTCCTGGTGGAACAGTTGAGGCGCATGCTCTCCACCGCGATCTCGGAAGAGAGATTTAACTATTCATGAGTTCATCTGAACTTTCTGTTGTGAGTCTTGGTGGTGGCCATGGACTTGCCGCCACATTGAAGTCGCTTCGCTCACTCACAACTCGTATCACCGCGATTGTGACCGTTGCAGATAATGGTGGATCTAGCGGTCGACTACGTGAAGAGTTCTCCTTCCTTCCGCCTGGAGATTTGCGTATGGCGCTCGCCGCGCTCTGCTCCGAGGATGAGTGGGGTAGAGGATGGGCAGAGATACTTCAATATCGTTTCACCAGCGAAGGTGAGATGAATGGCCATGCGCTGGGAAATCTCTTGCTCTCGGCGCTATGGAATCGGGATGGCGATCCAGTCACAGGAATCGACAAGGTTGGTCAACTTCTCAAGATTGATGGCCGAGTCCTACCGATGGCCCTAGACCCACTCGATATCGAGGCGGTTTTCGATTGCGATGGAGTAGAGCGCTCGGTAAAGGGCCAGGTGCAGGTTGCAACGACGAAGGGGGAGATTAAATCCCTCACCCTCATTCCTTCAACGCCACGATTTACGCCGGAAGCGGCAAGCGCCATCGCAGAGGCTGATTGGATTACCTTCGGACCAGGTTCGTGGTTCTCGAGTGTAATGCCACACCTTCTTCTCAAGGAGGAGGCCGATGCGATTGCATCATCGGCTGCCAAGAAAATAGTTATCTTCAATCTGCCAGAGCCTCACGGCGCCAAAGAGTTTGCTGGTTCATCAACCGCAGATCACCTCCGATTGATGTTGCAGCATGCCCCATCTCTCACCGTTGATTATGCGCTCGTGGATTCTCACTCAGTTGCAACTGAAGAGCAGTTGAGCGACCTTAAAGAAGTGGTTGAGAGTTGCGGTGGAAAGGTCATCGTTTCGGATCTCAGAAGCGCAAAAGAGGCGATCCATCACGATGTTAATAAATTAACTCTCGCTTTGAGCCACATTTTTAACGCAACCCTGCTTAGATAACGCCATGGCAATGACGGCGAGTGTAAAAGATGAGCTCAGTAGGCTCGTAGTAACAAAGCCGTGCTGTCGAAAAGCTGAGGTCTCTTCGCTACTTCGGTTCGCTGGCGGACTCCACATCACCGCAGGTCAGATTGTTATTGAGGTCGAACTTGATACTGCGCAGACTGCCCGACGTCTCCGGCGAGATATTGCAGAAATCTTCGGCCACGAATCCGAGTTAGCCGTTCTCTCTGCGTCAGGAATCCGCAAGGGCAGCCGTTATCTGGTTCGCGTCACATCCGATGGCGATGCGCTTGCCCGCCAGACTGGTCTTATTGATGCAAGCAACCGCCCCATCCGCGGACTTCCGCCACAGGTTGTCTCGGCTGGTGTCTGCGATGCAGAGGCAGCATGGCGTGGCGCCTTCTTGGCCCACGGTTCATTGACCGAACCGGGCCGCTCCTCTGCTCTTGAAATCACCTGCCCTGGTCCCGAGGCGGCGCTCGCCCTTGTTGGCGCGGCTCGTCGTCTTGAGATCAGTGCAAAGGCACGTGAGGTACGTAGCGTTGATCGCGTCGTGATTCGCGACGGCGATGCAATCGGTGCGCTCCTTACCCGACTTGGTGCACACGAGAGCGTTCTCGCGTGGGAGGAACGAAGAATGCGTCGCGAAGTGCGCGCTACCGCAAATCGACTTGCTAATTTTGACGATGCAAATCTACGTCGCTCTGCTCGTGCAGCGGTTGCAGCATCTGCTCGGGTCGCCCGCGCAATGGAGATCCTCGGGGAAGAGATTCCACTCCACCTCAAAGAGGCAGGGGAGCTCCGCATTCAACATGGACAGGCAAGCCTGGAAGAACTTGGAACTCTCGCCTCGCCACCGATGACAAAGGATGCGATCGCCGGTCGAATCCGTCGCCTCTTAGCAATGGCTGATAAGCGTGCCCAGGATCTCGGTATTCCCGATACTGAGGCGGGGCTCAGCCCAGAGATGTTGGCTGAATAGGCTGCTATTTCAGGGAGAGAGTGAGCCAGAGCGCAGTAAAGGAGGCCGTCTCGAGAGGGTCGGCTGGTAAGATTCACTCATCACAGCGTTGTGGATGAAGTAGCTCCCAACGGTGAGCGCCCGGCAGAACTCTTTGAGCGCAGGGCCCCGGAAGAACTACACAAGTAACCAGTCCAATCCACTCCAGGCAAATCAGCCACGTGGACTCTTAAGAAGCGAGGAATATCGTGATTCGTGTTGGAATTAATGGCTTCGGTCGTATTGGCCGCAACTTCTTCCGTGCAGCCCTTCTCTCAGGTGCAGATATCGAGATCGTTGGCATCAACGACCTTACCGATAACGCAACTCTTGCCCACCTCTTGAAGTACGACTCCATCTTGGGACCTCTAGGTCTTCCCGTTTCACACGATGCAGAGTCCATCACAGTTAACGGCAAGAAGATTCGCGTATTCGAACAACGCGATCCTGCCAACCTCCCATGGGCTGAGGTCAAGGCAGATATCGTTATTGAGTCAACAGGTTTCTTCACCAAGGCAGCAGATGCAAAGAAGCACATCGCAGCTGGCGCTAAGAAGGTCATCATCTCTGCACCTGCAACAGATGAAGATATCACCATCGTTCTCGGCGTTAACGAGGATAAGTACGATGCAGCAGCGCACACCGTTATCTCCAATGCATCATGCACAACCAATTGCCTCGCTCCGATGGCTAAGGTTCTTGAAGAAGAGTTCGGAATTGTTAAGGGTCTTATGACAACAATTCATGCGTACACAAACGATCAGTCACTTCAGGACCAGCCACATAAGGATCTCCGTCGTGCACGTGCAGGCGCACTCTCAATGATTCCCACCTCAACAGGCGCAGCTAAGGCGATTAGCCTCGTTCTCCCTGCACTTAAGGGCAAGCTCGATGGCTACGCAATGCGCGTTCCAGTTCCAACAGGATCTGCAACAGATCTCACCGTTGAATTGGCAAAGGAAGTTTCTGCTGCTGATATCAACGCTGCGATGAAGCGCGCTGCTGAGGGTCCACTCAAGGGCATCCTCGAGTACACAGAGGATCCAATCGTCTCTGCAGATATCGTTACAAATGCATCATCTTGTATCTTCGATGCCGGCCTCACAAAGGTAATCGGTAACCAGGTTAAGGTTGTTGGTTGGTACGACAACGAGTGGGGTTACTCAAACCGTCTCGTCGACCTCGTCGGCTTCGTTGGCGGAAAGCTCTAATTGATGAAGACGCTCGAATCCTTCGATTTCACCGGCAAGCGAGTTCTACTCCGTTGCGACCTTAACGTCCCTATTAAGGATGGCGTTATCGGCGACGATGGAAGGATTCGAGCATCTCTTCCAACTATTCAATATTTGGTAAGCAAGGGCGCATCTGTCGTCATCACAGCTCACCTCGGCCGCCCGAAAGGAGAGCGTAAGCCGGAGCTCTCACTCCAGCCGGTCTCAGTTCGTTTGAGTGAACTCCTTGGTTCACCAGTGAAGTTCTCATCTGCGATCGTTGGGGCAGATCTCTCCTCGCTCCAAGCGGGCGAAGTTCTTCTCCTTGAAAATATTCGCTATGAAGCAGCGGAGACAAGTAAGGATGAGGCGGAGCGTCAGACTCTCGCGAAAGAGTTAGCCTCCTATGCCGATATCTTTATCTCAGATGGGTTCGGTGCAGTTCACCGCAAGCATGCTTCTGTCTACGATGTAGCGAAGTTGCTTCCATCTGCACCGGGAAAGCTCGTTGCTGCAGAGATTGAAGTTTTGAAGAAGTTAACAGAGAACCCTGATCGCCCATATGGCGTTGTGCTCGGGGGCGCGAAGGTCTCTGACAAGATCGGTGTTATTGAGAATCTCCTCGATAAGGTCAATCTTCTCGCTATTGGCGGAGGAATGCTCTTCACCTTTCTCAAAGCTCAGGGTTATGAGATTGGAAAGTCACTCGTTGAGGATGACCTACTGCCAACAGTGAAAGAGATCATGGTTCGTGCTGAGAAGCTCGGAGTGAAACTTCTTCTTCCAACAGATATCGCAGTTGCGCCAGAGTTCTCTGCATCTGCTCCTGCGACCGTTGTCTCAGCATATGCAATGCCAACCGATCAGCTCGGTCTTGATATTGGACCAGAGAGCGCAAAGGCTTTCGCGGCCGCAATCACAGAGTGCAAGACAATCTTCTGGAACGGCCCCATGGGCGTCTTCGAATTTCCTAACTTTGCAGCAGGTACCAAGGTTGTTGCTGAAGCGTTGACCAAGGTCACTGGAATCTCTGTAGTCGGCGGCGGCGACTCTGCTGCAGCAGTGCGTGCACTTGGCTTCGCTGATTCGCAATTCGGTTACATCTCAACCGGCGGGGGAGCCTCGCTCGAGTATCTAGAGGGCAAGGACCTGCCAGGAATCTCAGTACTCGCTTAGTTCGCAAGATTTCATGTATCTGAAGTTTTATCAATCACGAATAGGGGAATGTAATGCGTAAGCCACTTATTGCTGGAAACTGGAAGATGAATCTCAATCATCTCGAGGCTATCGCTGTGACTCAGAAGCTCTCTTACTCGCTCGATGATAAAGATTACGATGCAGTTGATGTAACGATTCTTCCGCCATTCACCGATATTCGTTCTATTCAGACCCTCGTCGACGGCGATCGCCTTCGCCTTACCTATGGCGCACAAGATCTCTCTCCTGACGTGTCTGGCGCATTCACAGGTGATATCTCCGGCTCCATGCTTGCAAAGCTTGGTTGCACCTATGTTGCAGTTGGCCACTCAGAGCGTCGCGCAATCCATAGCGAGAGCGACCAGGTTGTTAACTCAAAGATCAAAGCCGCACTGGCTAACGAGATCACCCCTATCTTCTGCATCGGCGAGGAGCTCTCTATCCGCGAAGCGGGTACACATGTTGAACATGTCTTGGAGCAGGTCCGTAATGGACTTCAGGGATTCCATAAGCCTGAGCTAAAGAAGATTGTCTTCGCTTACGAGCCAGTCTGGGCCATCGGCACCGGAAAGACCGCGACACCGGAAGATGCTCAGGAGGTCTGTGCAGCTATCCGCGTGGAGCTATCGAAGATTGGCTCTGCCGATATCGCTGCAGCTGCCCGCATCCTCTACGGTGGCTCTGTTAAGTCTGGAAATATCGTCGAAATCATGAAGCAGGAGGATGTCGATGGCGTCCTCGTGGGTGGAGCGAGCCTAGATCCCGAGGAGTTCGCCCGAATCGCCAAGTTCCACAGATTCGCAGCCACCGCATAGGCTATTCTTGCCCCTGTACTTAAGTAGGTAGATTGACCTTACGTTTGGAGAAATTTCGTGGTTCTAGCTCTCTCGATCATCCTGATCATCACCAGCGTTCTCATGATCATGTTGGTCCTCTTACATAAGGGTAAGGGCTCAGGCCTCTCAGACCTCTTTGGCGGCGGAATCTCCTCAAACTATGGCGGATCCTCTGTCGTCGAGCGTAACCTCGACCGCATCACGATCATCGTCGGCGGCCTCTGGTTCGCAGCGGTTGTTGCGCTCGGTCTCTACCTCAAGAAGTAAGACCTTTAATTTAATTTCTGTAATCTGAAGTAGTGATATGAAGGTTGGTGCATAGTGGCAGGTAGTGCGATTCGTGGAAGCCGTGTTGG